>NZ_PQWO01000006.1 GCF_003231495.1 Acaryochloris thomasi RCC1774 | reverse complement strand
GCCCTGGAAGCAGGTCTTCTATCTGCTCCCATTGATCATCGCGCAGAGCATATCGTCGGGGCATCTCAAAGCTCCTCACAGTAGAAGAGTCTTTAAGATGAAAGATTAATGTAGATACGTCAAGTTAGTTGATGACACGCCCTAGAATCTTCTTAGATTCTTTTTTTTAATATACAAAAAATTTAACCACAGTAATAAACACGAGACACTTTGTTTATCTTACAGAAGCTTCGCCAAATCAATCAGAATACAAATCATACATAAATCATTCAGCAAGCAACCCTAAGTCATCCAATCCATTTAATTGAATCTGGACCTGATAGACTGTCCGAGTTTGAATCAAGATGACGGTCTGGGGCCGTTCTATTTTCGTAGTCTACTGCGTTTAGATTCTTCCGGCGCTGCCTTGCACTAAATTGACGTAATATATCTTTTTCTTGGCGAAGATTTTTGACTTCCTGCTCAAGTGCGATCTTCGCTTTCTTTAGTCTGTCTTGCTGTTGGCGTAGCCGATCAATCTGCTGCTCAATACTTTGGGTCGGAGGTGCCTTGATCTCTGAAAGGCCCGTACTGTGGATAAAGTAGGTGATAGTTTGTTCTTTAATCCAACCTCGCTGAAGCAGAATCTCATGAATGGGAATTGAAGTGGAAGCATGATCGAAAAGGATCACGTCTATTTGATCTTTTGTGAGCAATCCAGCCTTCAAGAGCTGATCGAGCAACAGGTTTGATCGACTAGATTCATAGGAACTTAATTTCCGTGGCATAAGAAATATCTTCTATGTGTAGAGACAATAAGGAAACATATTGTTTTATAAAAAACAAATTATATGACTGCTGACAAACATCCTGAAAAACATTTTTTGTTTTTTCAACAGTAAATATTATCCTGCAATGACACTTCTATAAGGCTGCCCTAATGCAGAGGTCAAATAAACACCCACTTAGGTGATTTTTCGGGAAAATTCTGGGAGATCGGCAGATAAATCCATGCAAATAGATCCGCCAACCTGATTAATGATAGGCGTACAAAGCATCTCGATGCTCGGTTATTTGATGAAAAGAATTTATTAAATAACCTTCGCTACAATTTTTCTCTGAAGGCACAAAAAAGACCTAATTTTACATCGGTAACGAAACGGCAAAGCAGGTCCGTCCTGGTCTCGACTCCACCATCAGGCTACCGCTGTGGCGATTTTCGATAATCCGCCGCACGACATCTAGACCGAGGCCCGAGCCTTTACCCATAGACTTCGTGGTAAAGAAAGGTTCCAGGATACGATTTTTGACGTCTGCCGGAATGCCGGGGCCGTTGTCTTCGATTTCAACGCGCAGGTGACTGCTTTTGTGGCAAGTTCGAATGATAATTTGCGGTGCGGCTCCATCTGGCGTTCCTTCGCTGAGGGCGTCGATGGCATTGTCGATCAAGTTCGTCCACACTTGATTTAGCTCACTTCCAAAGGCCATTACCTCTGGCAGTTCTAGATCGTAGCGACGTTCAACTTTAATGCCATGCTTGAGCTTGAAGGCAAATAAGCGCAGCGTATCTTCGATGCCGTCATGAATATTAATCTGCTGTTGGGCAGCTCTATCCATGTATGAATAAGACTTCATTGACTGTACAAGGATGGAAATGCGCTCCGCTCCATCCAGGCCATTCGTGATCATTCCCATCACATCAAAGGACAGTGCTAGCCATCGCAGCCCCATATCCCGTAGTTCGGTGGCATCGTCACGCCAGCGGTCCACGAGTTGATTCAAAGCCTCAGGCTGAACACCTCCGGCAGCTAAGGGTTCAACTAGTTTCCAGGCTTCTTCGACGCCGTAGTCTTCTAGCCAATCGGTGAGGGCGTCTTCGAGGTCGCCTTGGGCAAGAGGGTCGTTTTTGGGGTTTGCGATCGCATCAAAGCCCCGGTCGCGCAATTCAATCCACTGCTCTGTATGATCATCATCGACCTGATGCTGGCCATATACGAGGTTCATGCGCTGCAGTTCAAGAATAGCGGGTTTCACGTCTTTCAAGACCCGCACTAATGCCGCCGCAGGATTATTAAGTTCGTGGGCCAGCCCAGCCGAAAGCGTCCCCAGCGCAGCCATCTTCTCTCGAGTTTGGATGAACGACTCTAGCCCGCGCAGTCGTTGCTCTACGGTGCGGAAAATATGTTTTTCAAACTCGCGGCAGCTATGCAGCACCTCTAGAAAGTCAGCACAGTCGAGTCGATAGAGATCTGTGTTGCAATCAGCCGTTAGAGTCACTGGCACCACATCTTCAGTGAGAACCTGAATTTCGCCAAAAAACGACGGGCTTTGATGACGACCGACGGGCATGTCAGTGCCGTTGCTGCGTCGGCTAACGGTAATCTGGCCGCTCAGTTGAATAAAAAAGCCTTTGGCGGGTTCGTCTTCACGGACTAAAACTTCGCCTGCAGTAAGGTGAATGTGTTGGGTGCGATCGCAAATCCAATCTAGCCGCTCGGGAGGCAAAGCTTGGAACGGTTCCATCTGCAGCAGAGCTGTAGAACAAAGCATGATCACGATTCCTTTGCTGAAACGAATGCAGTCTCCTTGATCATGCCAGATTAAGAGAAATGCATCTGTTCCCAGGGAATAACACCTTTCATCTCGCAAAAGCTAAGGTGTAAGGGTGTCACAGCCAATGCAGGAGAGCAATTATGGGACTTTTAGTGGATGGCATTTGGCAAGATAAGTGGTATGACACCTCTGAAACCGGCGGACGCTTCGTGCGCAAAGATGCCCAGTTCCGCAACTGGATTACTGCCGATGGCGCACCTGGTCCCACCGGCAGCGGTGGCTTCAAGGCCGAATCGGGGCGTTACCACCTTTATGTCTCCTACGCCTGTCCTTGGGCGCACCGAACCCTGATCTTTCGGTTGCTCAAGGGCTTAGAAGAGAGCATCCCCGTCTCAGTGGTTCACTGGTTCATGGGTGAGCATGGCTGGACCTTTGAAGCCGGTGAAGGGGTCATTGCCGACCCCCTCTTCAACGCCAAATTTGCCCATGAAATTTACACTCACGCCAACCCCAACTACACGGGGCGAGTCACGGTCCCGATCTTGTGGGACAAACAAACCCAAACCATTGTTAATAACGAATCGTCTGAAATCATCCGCATGTTTAACAGCGCCTTTGATTCAGCAGGAGCCAAGCCCGGAGACTACTATCCTTCAGAACTGCGGGCCGAGATCGATAGCCTCAACGATCGCATCTACAACACCGTCAACAATGGCGTATACAAATGCGGGTTTGCCACCACTCAAGATGCCTATGAAGAAGCTCTGCAGCCCCTTTTCGAAACCCTCGACTGGCTAAACGAACGACTGGCCCACCGGCACTATCTAACAGGCGAACAGCTTACAGAAGCAGATTGGCGACTGTTCACGACTCTGATCCGCTTTGATCCGGTCTACGTCGGCCACTTCAAATGCAATATCCGACGGATTGTGGATTATCCCAACCTGTGGGGCTACGTCCGCGATCTGTATCAAATACCTGGTATTGCCGAGACGGTCAATTTTATACACATTAAACGGCACTATTACCAAAGTCATAGCACGATCAATCCGACCCAAGTCGTTCCGAGTGGTCCTGACCTCGACTTGCTAGCTCCCCACCAGCGAGGAACTTAAGTTTTAAGATCACTGCACACCTCATTTCAGCCACGGAGACAGCGACACCATGACAATTTCGATGTACCAAGCCTCGATCCCTCCTATGGTTCGAGCCCTCAATAACCTAATCGGGATTCTTGAGAAAGGGGCTGCCCATGCAGAAAGTAAAGGAATCGACGCCAGCATCCTGATCAATGCTCGCCTCTTTCCAGACATGTTCCCCCTTGCCAAGCAAATTCAGATTGCCTCAGACGTCTCAAGGAGGGGAGCTGCAAGGCTCGCCGGGACGGAAGCGCCCGCGATGGAAGACAATGAGTCAACATTCCCAGAACTGATCGCCCGTTTAAGGGCAACCATAGAGTACTTAGAAACGTTTGCACCGGAGCAAATCGATGGGTCAGAGGAGAACATCATTACGCTTCCCGTCAAAGATGATGTCTATAAATTTCCTGGCCTACCCTATCTTCTCTCTTTTGTGATGCCCAATGTCTACTTCCATGTGACAACGGCGTACGACATTCTCAGACATTGTGGCGTTGAAATCGGCAAGATTGATTATTTGGGACAGCCCAATTAGAACAGCCTCAATCTTGGGTGGCTCTTCCGGCCAGAGTCTGTAATACCACGGATATCAACTTGAAATGATGTTCCTAATTCCCGTAGTTACCCTGTGTTCCTAGGCGGGTCACGGTGTCTATATTAGGAGTATCGGCTGTCACCCCCCGTGCAGCCCTCAAAAAGTCCCCGAAAAGGCAACTTATTCCGAAAGGATAAGACGCAAACTCGCAGTCCTAAATCACCATCAGGTAAGAATGAAGGTGAATGGACGATGCCAGTACCGAAGGGACTTTTTTTATTAATCCGTCCCTTTCAACACCATCATCTCTGGCAACGCTAGAGGTGCCTGTGATTTCCGTCACACAGACACAAAGCTGGTTGCTGAAAAGAGTAGCAAAGGTCCGGTGGTGCTTGTCGCAACCCGGACCTTACCCCCAACACTAGCTGTTTCCCCCCGTACTAGTGCCGAAGCCCAAGCGAGAGGTATTGTCTGCCTCTCAAAAAAAGCAAGCTTTTTTTTACCCAGGTTATGCATTAACCTTGAGTATTGCTACTGATGGCTCTATTAGCTTGTTCTACTATTGTGCCCAGCTTAAGCGTAAATTTACGGATTCTTTATGAAGAATGATGAAATGATGATATTGCTGGTTTCATCAACTCTTTTATTTTTTCAAGAGAGCTTGAAGCCTCTCTAAGCGCAATAGTATTTGTTGGATATTTGGGTTGCGATCGCATCCGCACTCAGCAGCATAATTAGGTTTTAGCGATACGTGCCAAAACTTCTTTCACCCCTATCTCTCTAATCTAAACGTCAGACAGATTAAACATAGAATAGAGAGCCAGAGATTGGCCGGTTCGAGAAATTAATGGGTGCCGTCTTTGTGCTCATCCAACTTATTTTGCCCCACATTTTTATAAAACGACATCTAGCACCGCCACCCATGTGCCTAAGACCGCAGCACCGGCATCAAACATTTGCTAAATGTCGATGTACAAACTGTACACAGATAGATCCTTCACCCACACCTGAAGCCACTCGCTTCACAGAGCCGTGGCGAACGTCACCCACCGCAAAAATACCTGGTATGTTGGTCTCCAGTAAGAAGCGATCGCGTTCCAAGGGCCAAGCTCTCTCCTCTGGTATATCTGGGCCTGTACAAACAAAACCTCGCTGATCTCGCTCCACTAAATCTGCTAGCCATTCAGTGCTGGGGGTCGCACCAATGAAAATAAACAGAGAATTTGTCGCCAGCGTCTTCACCTCGCCAGTCTGAGAATCTTTAACCAATAAAGTTTCTAACTTATCGTTCCCCTGGGCTTCGATCACGCTGTGGAACGGCCACACCTCGATATTATCTGTGCTGTCAATCTGGTCGATCAGATATTGAGACATACTTTTCGTCAAAGACTCGCCCCGCACCAGCATCCTCACCTTGCGGGCGTACTTAGAAAAATACATCGCGGCCTGCCCGGCTGAGTTTGCCCCGCCCACTACATAGACCTCTTCATCCTTGCAGGCTGCGGCCTCCGTTTGAGCCGCGCCGTAATAGACACCAGCCCCAGTAAATTGCTCAACGCCCGGAACAGTCAACCGCCGCCAAGCCACACCCATCGAAAGAATCAGAGCATGACAGCTAATCTCGCTGCCGTCTGACAACGTGATAATTCGGTAGTTCTCCTCCAGGCGGATGGACTTGGCCTCCTGAGGGTTAAGGATTTCCACACCAAAGCGCTTGGCCTGGGTCACGGCTCGCCGCGCCAAATCAGCTCCGCTTAGTCCCACCGGAAAACCCAAGTAGTTTTCAATCCGAGAGCTGGTCCCCGCCTGTCCACCCGGCGCTTCTCGCTCAATCATCACGGTTCGCAAGCCCTCTGATGCGCCATAGACTGCTGCGGCTAATCCGGCAGGACCGCCGCCAATAATCACGAGATCGTAAAAGGGGCTTTCGGCCTCGGTTTGCATCCCAACCTGCTGAGCAAGCTGAGCTGTGGTCGGCTTCACTAATTTTTCGCCATCGGGAAGCAGCACTAGCGGCAAACAAGGGTTATCGTTCTCGCCAGCATAGGTGACGAGCTGCTGAGCTTCTTGATTATTTTCAATGTCGAGCCAGCGATAGGGAATCTGATTACGGGCTAAAAAATCTCTCAGGGCGTGGGAATTAGGAGACCAGCGATCGCTAATCACTTTTACGCCTTTAAACTCGGGCTTAAATGTTGCCTGCCAATCACGAATCAGATCGTCCAAAACCGGGTAGAGCTTTTCCTCAGGAGGATCCCAGGGCTTGAGTAAATAGTAATCGAGCTGCGCTTTGTTAATGGAGTCGATGGCGGCATTCGTGTCAGCATAGGCAGTGAGTAACGCCCGCTTCGCCGCCGGAAAAATCTCGCTGGCCTGCTCTAAGAACTCAACACCGTTCATCTCAGGCATCCGTTGGTCAACCAGGAAGAGCGCGACTGTATCGCCGCGTAGCTTGAGTTGCTGCACCACATCTAAAGCCTTTGCGCCAGAGTCAGCCCGAGTAATGCGAAAGCGATCGCCATACTGTTTGCGAAGATCGCGAGCGATCGCCTGCAGCACGGCGGGATCGTCATCAACAACGATAATTGCTGGTTTTGAGGTCATGTTTGCCACCATTCAGATTAGGCTCCTCTCGCATTCATTGCTGGAACTTGAATTTCTTTAGTACAGGTTGATCGAAACAGAGAAAGAACGCAGTCAATAATGCTCAGTAGATCAAAAAGCGGTGTCGCATGATCGTCCGATTCTCCGGCTTCGCTCAGGTCAGATAGAACTTCAGGAGCTGCAATATTTCCAGGATTCATTACTGTGACCGCAATTCTATCGTCTCGTAGCGCGTGAACAACGCCACGCAAACCGAACTTTGACGCTGAATTTGCCACTTCTCTTGCGGGAAAATTATCTAGCCCTGACAGAGCACCCATCAATATGACTTTAGGGTTTGGTGATTTTCGCAGAGACAGTAACAAGGATTTTACAAGGAGAATGGGTGTTATGAAGTTAACAGACAATACCTGAGCTATATCCTCGTCAGAACACTGCTCGAAAGCATACTCGGAAGTAAATGCTTGGGTCTCCCACGTACCGCCCATATAAAGTAATCCATTCAGTGCAGTATCTGCTACCGCCTTCTTAATTGCTTCGATACCTTTCTCCTGGCTGACATCAGCTTCAACCCAACGCCCGAACGGAGCTGGAGAACGAGAAACTGCAGTCAATTGACGTGTACGAGAGACAAGATGCTCAGTGACTTTGGCACCAATGCCTCGACTGGCAACGACGACGACGAGCTGATCAAATGAAGTTTGCAAGATTCTTTGTACCTCTCAGCTTTCAACTTGCTTCACATCGAGTGTTTTGCAATTGCTCTACTTAATCGAGTCAGTTATCTTACACGCCAGCTTTAGAGGGTTCTGGTTTACCCTGATATAGGTCTAAGCTGACTTGCACAATTCCGACGGCTGCGATTAGGGCAATCACGGTGATGGGAAGAAGCTGGGTGCCTGCGATCGCAACTCCTAAAACCACCCCCACAGCCCACAACCGATGCCGAGTTCTTGCCTTACAGAAAAAGATTACCCCCGTACGATGCAGCACGGCTAGAGAGAAATAGCACATCGCCACCGATCCACAAATCAGCCAGCGTTCAGGCGTGGGTAGAGCTGCAGTACTGGCACTGGCGATAATGTGTTCGACACCAACGCCAGTTGCCGCCAGCCCAATCACGAAAGGAAGGTGGATATAGAGCCAAACCTGGAGGCCCAAGATACGTCCAGAGGTGCGGGCCTTTTCTAGGGCAGAACCTTCGACATTCTCAAAATAGATCCACCAAAGTGAGAAAGCGGTGGTGAACCCTAGAACAGCAGCCCCGATGCTCAAGCTGCTCCAGTCCATATCTGAGATGCCATTGACCACAGCAATAATCGCTTCCCCCAACACAATGATTGTGAACAAGCCAAACCGCTCAGGAAGATGCTCAGGATGGGGTGGGATCTGGAGGGTGTATTTCCCCGCACTCAGCGGTGTCGCAAAATCGATCGCTAAGCCCACGGCCCATAGACCCAGACGAAACGGGAGCGGGACAAAGACTGAAATGAGCCACAGCAGTGCGCCAATGCTAAACCCAAAAGCGTAGCGATTGGTGAGGGGACGCGCTTTGGGAATATGCCACCCAGCCCAGAGATATTCGAAAATCAACATCACTCGCGAAGCGGCATAGGCGAGCGCAAAGCCAATGGAACTTTCGCCTAAACCGTGATGGACGTTTACGGCTAGAGATGCGATCGCAAGCATCTGCAGCCCCATGATCACCCGCCGGACAATATCGTCCGTATCAAAGCGATTGGCATAAAAAGTCGTTCCAATCCAGGCCCACCACACGGGTATAAACAGTACCGCAAAGCTGAGAAATCCTGGCAGCGAAACATCATCGCTGAGTTTATGAGCTAACTGCGAGACCGCGACCACAAAAACCAGATCGTAAAACAGCTCCAACCAAGTTGCATGGCGAGGTTGACCTTCTTCACCTTCTCCCACTCGAAGGCGGGGTGGCTGCAGCCATTGTCGAGTCATAAAGTACCTCTGCAAGAAGATTGCCGACCTTTAAAACTACTGTCGCAATAGTCAGATTGTTTTGTAAAGCCTTCCAAATCAGGGCTTTACAGGAAAGACCATAAAAGCGCGAAGCAAACGAAAACCTCATTTAGAGATCGGATAGACGCTGTGCGGCAGCTATAAGCTGACTTCTGAGCCATTGGTGCTGGGGACGATTATTGTGACGCTGATGCCAGACCATAGACACCGTGAATCCCGTCACGTCGATGGGCGGCGGCAGTAGCTTTAGCCCCATCTCCCTAGCACATCGCTCCGCCATTCGCTTGGGCAAGAGGGCGACGCAGTCTGAGTTGGCCAACATAAAGGGCACAGCCATAAAGTGAGGCGTTGACCAAACAACCTGGCGAGACTGCTGCTGCTGTTCCAGGATTAGATCGCCAACGCCTCGAAAGTCATCCTGAAGTGAAACTAGGATATGAGATCTCGATGCATACTCCTCTAGCGATAGTTCAGTCAACGGACAGTCGCTCTGCACCACACAGACAAACTCTTCCGGATAAAGTGCTTCACGAATATGCCAGCGCTTCAGATCTAAGCCCGCTCCGATGAACAAATCGATGCTGTTGTTATCAAGAGAAGCTAAGGCTGTATCCTTATCCATGCCCGCGATTCGCACCTGAATTTCAGGCGCTTGCTGCATTAATTCTGGGAGCAAATGGGCGCTGAGGGTCGCCTCAACGTAGTCATTAGTGGCAATTCTAAAATCCTCTTGAGCAGTGGCAGGGTCGAAGACATCTTTCGCCAGCAGCGTTTCCTGAATATCTGTGAGCACCTGTCGCACCTGAGGACTGATCTCACGGGCATAGGGGGTCACTTCCATCTGTCGCTGTGAAGTCCGAATCAAAATCGGATCGCCAAGCACTGCCCGCAAACGCTTAAGTGCATGGCTCATTGCTGACTGGCTCATGTTCAGCTTCTCAGCAGCCTGAGTCACACTCGCCTCTTCAACGAGAATGTCAAAGGCAAGCAGCAGATTTAAGTCGAGCTGGCGGAGGCTGGCGTAGTCAATCGTCACAGAAGACTCTTCTGGAATTAGATTCATCGATACTAACTATCTATGATATTCATTTGACCAATACTGTCAATGGTCATTAGTCTACCGATAGAGGGTCAATATCAGCTAGATCCGTTAGCTAACATTAGCTGTGTGAATAGCAGATATCTATCCCGTCAATATCAAGAAATATCTGACAAATTTGAGCAAGAACTGACAAGACAAACCAGAAGACTTCCTCTTAATCTACTTAAACTCTATTCATTCTCTGAACCCTTTCAAACAGAAATAACGACCGCATTCCTATGGCTATCGCTCTTCAACGCGCTAGCCGTTCGTGTGGCTCGGCCCTTAGAGGCAGGCCAATCGGAAATTGATAGCTAGACAAAAATCCAAAATTGCTGCAGATATATCTCTCTAGAGCAGGCTTCGTGAAATGATTGCTGAACACAAATTAAAAAGCTTCTCGCTACTTTTGTCTGTTATTGCTTTATCTACCTCTTCAATACTCGGAGGATGCGGTGGCAAAAAAGAGGCGCAGCAGCCAAAAGCCATCGCAGTCAAGCTAGCAACCATTGAATCTGATACACACGTTAACAGCAGCGAATTTATCGGGACTTCAACGGCACGAGATCGCGTTAGCCTCGCTCCTCGAATCGACGGCAGAATCATAGAAATTTTTGTCAGGCAGGGACAGAGAGTGCGCAAGGGCGACAAAATCGTTCGACTAGAACCAACCCAAGCCCAGGAAAATGTCAATGCAGCCAATCAGAGCGTCAACGTTGAGCGGGCTACGTTAGGTCAAGCCCTAGCTGAACTCAGAACAGCCCAGGCAAACCGTGCAGTGGCGGCTGCTCAGGTAAAAAGTGCGAAGGCCGATTTAGAAAATTTGGGTGCCGAAGTCGAATTAGCACAGATCAATATGGGGCGCGCCAAAATGCTGGTTAAGGAGGGCGTGCAGCCTCAGCAGAACTTAGATGATGCCAACCGCGATCTCAAGACAAATATAGCTCAGCGCAATTCTCGCCAAGAAGCTCTCAATGCAGCCGTCGAATCCCTTGAGGCTTCTGATAGACAAGTCGATCAGGCCAGGGCAAGTATTGCCAGTCAAAAGGCGGCAGTTTCTCGCTCAGCGGCTGAATTGAAGTCAGTCGGTCAAAATCTTGCTTTTAATACAATTAGCGCTCCGATTGATGGGGTGATTGGTAGCTTTGATGAGAAGAAAGTCGGAGACTACGTAAGCATTGGTGAGCAACTGACGACGCTTACCAACAACCAAGATCTTGAGCTGAATATTAATATCCCGATTGAGAATCGCGATCGGCTCCAGCGAGGGTTGGCGACAGAAACAATTGAAGATGGTGAGACATCGAGCATTAAAGGAACAATTTCGTACGTTGCTCCGCTGGTGCAGCAGAATGCCCAATCAATCTTGGCGAAGGTAACGTTCCCCAGTCAGAGTCGGTTGCGAGATAGAGAGTATGTCCGCGTTCGAGTGATCTGGGATCAAAATCCAGGAATCCTCGTCCCCACAACAGCCATTTCTACTCTAGGTGGGCAGAGCTTTGTTTACGTCGCGAAAGAACAGAAATCTGAGGCAGGCGAGGCCACTCTAGTGGCTCAGCAGCAGCCCATCAAGCTGGGCAAAATCCAAAATCAAGCCTATCAGATTCTCTCTGGCGTCCAAGTCGGAGATCGCATCGCCACCTCCAATATTTTGAGTCTCAAAGACAGCACACCGATCACGGAAGCAGAGACGGTCGGAAGTCTAGAAGCAGGAGAGGGCCAGCAGCAGAGTAACTGACGATTACGGCTTTTAAATTCCGGCAACCTAATCTCTAGACACTAATGCTGTTTTCTGTTTCCACTCCCTTCATCAAGCGTCCCGTTTTAACAACCGTCTGCACTATCGTGATTGTGCTGCTGGGTCTGATTTGTATGGCCTTGCTGCCACTGGATAAACTGCCTCAGATTGCACCAAAGCAGATTGCTGTCCGGGCAAATTACGTGGGGGCAGATGCCAAAACTGCCGTTGAGAATGTAACGACCGTCCTCGAACGCGAGATCAACGGCACCGAGGACATCAAGTGGATCAGCTCCAGCACCGACAACACCGGCAGCGCCACGATCAACGTCTCTTTCCCGGTTGAAAAAGATACGAATACAGCACAGGTGCTCGTGCAAAACCGGGTAGCGCAGGCACAGTCCAATCTGCCCCCAAGCGTTACAGCGACGGGGATAACCACAGAGAAGGAGTCTCCGAGCGTCACGCTGGTTTATTCCCTTTACTCCGAGAAAGATAAAGCGGGTGACTACTACTACGAACCTGATTTTCTCTATAACTATCTCGATCGCTATCTCTGGAATGAACTGAGGCGAATTGAAGGAGTGGGCAGTCTCAGGGCTTTTGGTGCCGCGACCTATTCGATGCGCCTCTGGCTCGACCCTGACAAGCTGGCAGCTCGGGGGCTAACGGCAGCCGATGTGGTGAATGCGGTTCAAAGCCAAAACTTTGAAGTAGGGGCAGGGGGCGTGGGTCGTCAGCCCACCGTTCCGCAACAGCAATTTGAGCTGCCGCTAAGGGTGTTAGGACGCTTCACGACGGTCGAGGAAGCCGAAAGTTTAGTGGTTCAAGCTGGAGAGAACGGCACGCTGATTAAGGTTAGTGATGTGGGTCGCGCAGAGTTAGGCGTAGAAAGCTATTTTTCTCAGGCCGTATTTGATGCAGAGAACCCAGCGGTGGGACTCGTCATCTATCAACTTCCGGGAACCAACGCACTCAATACAGCCGAACTGGTGAAGGCCAAAATGGCGGAGTTAGAGGCCGACTTTCCGCGAGGCTTGAAGGCTGAAGTCGCTCACGATAACACGCTGTTTATCAATGCGTCTCTAAAGGATCTGCTCGTGACCCTTGCCCAAGCCATTGGGTTGGTGATCTTAATCATCTTTATCTTTCTGCAGGATTGGCGAGCGACTTTGATCCCCGCCGTGGCGATCCCGGTAGCTTTGATTGGGACGATGATTGCGCTGCAGGTCTTGGGTTTTACGCTCAATCAGTTAACGCTGTTTGCCTGTATTCTCGCCACGGGTCTAGTGGTAGATGACGGGATTGTCATTGTCGAAGCCGTCTCAGGCAAGCTGTCTCAGGGTATGAGTCCTCAGCAGGCTGCTTTAGATGCAATGGATGAGCTGGTGGGAGCTGTAATTTCTACGTCTGTTGTGTTAATGGCCGTCTTCATTCCAGTAACGTTCTTCCCTGGTACGACGGGGATTGTGTATAAACAGTTCGCGCTGACCATTGCATTTGCCGTTGTTTTTTCAACGTTTAATGCCCTCACCTTTTCGCCCTCAATGTCTGGGGTTTTCCTGCAGCGAGCGGAGCCGGTGAAGGGGCCTTTGGGCTGGTTATTCCCTCGATTTAATCGCAGCTTTGATGGGTTGAAAGGACGCTATCGTCAGCTCATTGAGTTCTTGACTCGGATCAAGCCGGTAGTGATCGCTATCTTTGTGGCGGGTTTAGTTCTGACGGGGTGGGCCTATCAGACGCTGCCTCAAGGATTTGTGCCCGAAGAAGACCAGGGCTATTTCTTTGTGATTATCGAAGCACCGCCCGGAGTTTCGTTGAACTATACCCACCGAATTACGGAGCAAGCCGCTCAGATGATGATGGATTACGAGGAGGTGGAGCATACGATGGGGCTGTCAGGCTTCTCTTTCGATGGCCTGAACAGCAATAAAGGCATTATGTTCGTCAAGCTCTATCCCTGGGCGCAGCGCCCCAAAGATTCTAGCTCTATTTTCGGGGTGCTTCAGAAGGCCAATCAGCAATTTCAGCAAGGTATTGACGGGGGAAGAGTGATTGCCGTTAACGCTCCGCCGGTCGATGGTCTAAGCAGCTTTGGGGGGTCAGAAATTTTTATTGAAGACCGCCAGGGTAGAGGGATGGATGCCCTAATCGACAATACCCAGAAAGTGATTGCCGCCGCGAATGAGCGACCCGAGGTTGCAATGGCGCTGACCACCTTTACCTTCGACAGCCCGATGCTAGAGGCGGATATTGATCGCGATCGCGCCAATGCTCAAAACGTAGACGTGAGCGAGATTTTAACTACGCTGCAGACCTACCTTGGCTCTAATTTTGTCAATCAGTTCGTCCTCGACGGCAGGCTCTATCGCGTCTATGCCCAAGCAGAGGCGGAGCAGCGCCAGAACCCGGAGGATATTAATAGTTTGTATGTGCGATCGCGTGACGGTGAACTCATTCAGCTCAGCAATCTCATCAATGCGAAACAAATTTCTTACCCACCCATTGTCAGCAACTACAACGTCTATCCAGCGATCAAGGTCAACGTAGCCCCTGCGCCTGGATATAGCTCAGGGCAGATCATTCAAGCAATGGAAGAAGTTGCTGAAGCCACCCTGCAGCCCGGTTTCGACTATGAATGGACCAATACTGCAGCGGAAGAGAAGTCAGCAGGTGGCGCAGCTCCAATTGTGTTCGGTCTGAGCTTTGTGATGGTTTTCTTGGTCTTAGCAGCACAGTACGAAAGCTATATCGATCCCTTGATCATTATGCTTTCTGTTCCACTAGCAATTTTGGGGGCGCTGGGCGGAATTTGGCTGAGAGCAACGGTTTTTCAGGCGGGTGGCGTTTGGCCGGTGCTGAACAACAATATCTATGCTCAGGTTGGCTTAGTGATGCTGATTGGGATGGCGAGTAAGAATGCGATCTTGATTGTGGAATTTGCGAATCAAAATCGTGATTTGGGGATGAAAATCAAGCAAGCCGCTATCTTTGCTTCTGAGCAGCGATTTCGGGCTATTTTGATGACGGCGATTTCGACACTGGCAGGCTTTATCCCGTTGGTGATTGCGTCGGGTGCGGGTGCAGTAAGCCGCTGGTCGCTGGGGACAGCAGTCTTTGGCGGCATGTTGGTGGCAACGACGTTGAGTCTGATCTTTGTTCCGATTCTCTATATTGTCATCAAGAATCTGGAGGAATCTTTCTTGAAGGGTGGCGGCAGGAAAGGAAGAAAGATGGAGGCTCTTGGACCTTCGATGAGTGAGGAGGAAGCTGAAGCCAACATGGTCAAGAGTCCCCCGGATAAGTGAGATTGCGTCATCGGATTACTGTGATGAGATAACGATTGGAGAAAGCTCTAGATGTTCAAAGACTGGAATTTCAATGATTGGATGAATAACGGTTTATTTTTTGTCACCGCGATCTTGCTGTTCTGCTCTTTTGTTTTTGTCTGAAACAAGATGAACAATGAATTTTAGAATGCTGATTTTTTCAGGAATAGTAACCGCTTTTGTGGGTGCAGCGCTGGGTGTCGTGATCGATCATGTGAGTCAGACTAAATCTCGCAGAGCCACCATTATTCTCGTCGGCTCAACCTTAGGCTTTGTGATTGGCGTTGGGTATGAGGCAGTTCAGCAGCAAAAAGAAGAGAAACAGTAGGCATGCCCATAACTTTTTGGCAGATCGTTCCGTCGATGATGCACTTAAGACAGCCCTTCGTATACATATATACAACGATCTTTTTTGTCACGATTGGAGCCAGCGTCAACCTGCGCGTTCTGAATCCGCTGATGCCTGAGAACCGAGAGGGGCTAGTGATCGCCGGGGGGGGTGCGATCGCAGTGAAAGCAATCGCAGGCTACGCGCCCTTCGGTGATAAACCCATCAATCGATTCGCAATAGGCACTAGCATGACCCTTCGAGGAAAAGTCGGTCTTATCGTTGCTGGTTTGGGAGCCTCTACCGGCGTTTTGTCTGAGTCTCTGGATGCGGCTGTTTTGATTATGGTAGTGGTAACAACGCTGATTGCTCCGATTCTTCAAATACACCTCTCACGTACCTTCCACCACCAACGAGATCAAAGGAGCAGCCAATGAGTAATGCCGATAACGCCCTAGGTGAACAGCTCGCTGCTATTCAAGCGCAGCTTCAGGAGCTCATGACCCAGATAGAGGAAGTCAAGACGCAAGTTTCACCGCTGCAGCAGCTATCAAAGCAAGTCACCAAAATTGAGCAGAGACTCCTAGCCGTTGGCGATTTATATCGCTATGAACAGCTTCAAGATTATCTTGCTGACCATCGTTGGTATGAGGCAGATCAGGAAACCATTCGCTTGATTCAAGATATCGAAGGCGTGGCAAACCTAGAGGATCTAAGGCCCGACGACATCCGCAAATTTCCTTGCGGTCAGCTACAGGTACTCGATCAGCTTTGGCAAACCTATAGCGATGAACGGTTCGGGTTCAGCGTTCAGCTCCGCATCTATCAGGAGCTGGGGGGAACGCTCGATACCACAATCGCTCAAGATCAAACCCTCGTTGAGAAATGGGGCGATCGCCTGGGCTGGCGGGAAGGCGATCGCTGGCGCAAGTGTCATGAACTCGACTTTTCCCTCGAAGCCCCCTTGGGCTGCCATCCATCTGGCTGGTGGAACTCGCCCTACGGCTCGAAGATGACAAACTACTTCCTCGCCCGACTGCTAACTTGTGAACAATAGACTGCACCTATCAACTTCGTGGATAAATCAAGAAATATCAAAAGGATTCCATACCGAGATTTTCCCGTGACCCGAGAAATCGTGCTGGAGGCTAGCAGCACAGTCACAGATGTGAACCCAATATTCATGCTATCGATTCCATATATCCGTAGTATGCATTTGACTAATTAATGAGGCGGTCATTAGGCTACCGATAGTAAGTCAATATCGAATTTCAGTTACAGCCTAGTTTGCAGAATGGAGAGATGAGAATGGCACGCATTGTCCGTATTCATGAATTTGGTGGTCCTGAGGTTCTCAAGATTGACGACCAAGAGCTGCCGGAACCTAGCAAGGGTGAAGTCCGCATTTCGGTGAAGGCTGTTGGCTTAAACCGTGCAGATGCGCTCTGGCGACTTAATCAATATATTGAGGTGCCAAAACTTCCTTGCAAGCTTGGCTATGATGCTGCGGGGACGGTTGAGGCGGTGGGGTCTGGTGTTGACAATGTAGCCGTGGGCGATCGCATCTTCACTATCCCCGCATTCTCTCAGGGAGACTATGGCGTATACGGTGAAGCGGCGATCGTTCCCGCCAACGCAATCTGGCCCTGGCCTGAGCGCCTTTCCGCAGAAGAAGCTGCCTGTGTTGGGGTTCAATATACAACGGTGTACTTTGCCCTAAGCACGATAGGTGAAGTTGGAGAAGGCGATACGGTACTGCTCACAGCGGCAACGGGTGGCGTCGGTTTCGCCGGAATTGAAGTTGCGAAGCAGCTTGGTGCATCGGTCATTGCCACCACTCGAAAGCGAGCGAAAGCGGCAGCACTATCGGAGGCTGGGGCCGATCACGTGATTGTGACTGACGAGGAGGATTTAGCCACCCGCATTGAGGAGATTACGGGAGGCAAAGGCGTCAAGATAGTCTTCGATCCGATTGCAGGAAAAAGTATTCCGACACTGCTGAACTCTTTGGCAGTCGGTGGGCGCTATGTGTTGTACGGAGTTCTCGATCAGACTGATCCGGTGCTGCCCGCTATGTCGGTACTGGCTAAAAACATCAGTTTGCATGGCTATAGCGTATTTGCCTACACGGGCTATCCGCACATGGGTATGCCGCAGCAGGTTGAAGCGGTGGCTGAGGCACGTGAGTTTCTGCTGCCGCGCTTGGCCGACGGTCGGTTGAAACCAGTGGTGAGCGAAACCTTCAAGCTTGATGATGTGGTGGCAGCGCATCAGTCGCTGGAGTCAAACAAGCAGACCGGAAAGATTGTGCTGCAGGTGAGCTAACCCTAATGACGGATCTGGAAGCGCTGCAGCGGCTGGGCAGACGAAAACCTTCAATTTCTACATTTAGGAGTTTTAATGTCCAAGATTAATCAGACTGTCACGATTGTCACCGGAGCCAGTAGCGGTATTGGAGAAGCGATCGCAAGAGAACTCGCTAATGCAGGGGGCAAAGTCATGCTTGCTGCCCGCCGCGAAGACCGCCTCAAAGAACTTGCTACCGAATTAGGAGACGGCGTTGCCTACCACGCGACAGATGTCACAGATGTGGATCAAACTCGTGCTTTAGTCCAGGCCACGATCGCAAAGTTTGGTCAGGTCGATGTATTCATCAACAATGCAGGCGTGATGCCAGTCAGTCCACTCATTGACCTCAAGCTAGACGACTGGAACACAGCGATTGACGTCAACATTCGCGGCGTTCTGCACGGGATTGCAGCAGTCTTACCTCATTTAATGGAGCGCGGCAGCGGTCATGTGATCAATATCGGTTCGGTTGCCTCTCTACATGTCTTTCCTAACTTTGGGGTTTACTGCGGCACTAAATTTGCGGTCAAGGCGATCAGCGAAGCCCTGCGGAAAGAAACGTTGGGCAAGGTCCGCGTCACCACTATTTATCCGGGTGCGGTTGAGAGTGAGCTGATTACGGCCAGCAATGATCAGCAAACGGGTGAGCAGGTTGAGGAGAGCTTCAGCTTTATCTCGCCGACCGCGATCAGTCGAGCTGTTCTCTATGCGATCGAGCAGCCTGATGACGTTTCGGTCAATGAAATCGTTGTGCGTCCTTCTGATCAAGAGCTGTAGGACTTATGCAGAAATTTTAGAGAAAAGTGTTGAACGACGCCTCAAAACAAGCCGATTTGCTGCATTATCGAACTCTAGCCCTTGATTTTTCTAGGAGAAACAACCGTGATTAAAGGATATGCCTGCAAAGAGAAAGGCGGACAGCTCAAATCCTTTGAGTACGATCCAGGCGCACTAGGCCCAGACGAAGTTGAGGTGGAAGTTGAATTCTGCGGCATTTGCCACAGTGATTTGGCGATGATTGACAACGACTGGGGGATGTCTAGCTATCCGTTTATTCCCGGTCATGAAGCCGTCGGTAAAATCGTGGCCGTGGGAGATCAAGTCTCTCAAGATCGCGTCGGTCAGCGGGTTGGTGTGGGTTGGCAGTCAGCGTCTTGTAATCACTGTAAAAAATGTGGCGTTGGGAAAGAGTCGCTGTGCCTGAACGGTAGCGAAGTGGCTGAAACCATTGTCGGTCGCAATGGCGCTTGGGCAGAGAAGGTGCGATCGCAAGCCAAATGGGCCATCCCAATTCCCGAGACGCTCGATCCATCACTCGCGGGTCCACTCATGTGTGCGGGCACCACCGTTTGGTCTCCTATTCGTCATCACGGCGTTCGACCGGGAATGGAAACGGCAGTTTTGGGGGTTGGCGGTTTAGGTCATCTAGCGGTGCAGTTCCTAGCCAAGATGGGCACGCAAGTGACCGGCCTGAGTACCACTCGCTCCAAGGAAGAAGGAACCCGTGAACTCGGAGCCACAAACTTCATTGCCACCAAAGAATCACCGGAGGATCTGGAAAAAGCTGCGGGTCGGTTTGACGTGATTGTATCTACCGTTTCCGCCGATGTGGACTGGAACGCCTACATTCAGACCCTATCGCCAGAGGGAACGCTAATTCTCTGCGGCGTTCCGGGCGGCGCAGTTGAGTTTATGCCCTTTCCGCTCATTGGCACTGAGAAAAAAATCGCGGGCGGTCGAGCGGGAGCGCCTGCTGATACCCAAGCGATGCTGGAGTTTTGCGCCACTCATGACATCGCGCCCATGTGCGAGCAGTTCGCGATGGAGGATATCAACAAGGCCGTGCAGCATGTTCGGGATGGCAAAGCTCGCTATCGGGCTGTTGTTGCTGCATAGATTCTCATCGTTGTGAGAAGGAGGTCACCCCGGTGAAAACACTCGCTTGCTTGTAGATAGCAGTCAGCTCCGTTTGGGTCTTTGGCAAGACGCGTGAGCAATGTACAGAAAAAATACTAACTGGAGCATCAATAATGAGGATTGGCATTATAGGCAGCGGAAATATTGGAGGAGCCTTAGGGAGACTATGGGCACAGGCAGGTCATGAAGTCTTCTTCTCCTCGCGCAATCCTGAAACGTTGAGCGAGCTGGTTGAGAAAGCAGGGAGCAATGCTCAGGCTGGGACGGCAGAAGATGCGATCGCATTTGCAGACATCATTCTAGAAGCGATCCCCTTCGCGGCCACGATGTCACTATCGGCAGATGCTCTGGCCGGGAAAACGCTAATCACAGCTTCAAACTACTACCCTAAGCGAGATGGAGATGTTGAAGTCAGCGCCCCAAGCCAAAGCGAAGCACTGGCGCAAAAGCTGCCGAAGACCACCCTCGTTAAAGCGTTCAACATGATGTTCGCGGACGAGATGGAGGCGCGGGCCAACGGTCAAACCGAGGATGAACTCGCCATCTTTTATGCAGGTGACAACCCAGAGGCAAAGACAACGGTTGCTCAACTGATTAAAGAGGCAAAGTTTGTGCCGATAGATGTTGGCTCACTCGCTAACGGACATTATTTCCAAAACGGAGCACCCCTCTATGCCGAACGCTGGTCTAAGAAAGAGGCACAAGAGGCACTCGCTCAGGTCAAGGAGTAGGGTGCAGCAGTGAGGGAATAAACGCACCTGTATTTTCTGCATTTTTTATACAGAACATCAAATAGGAAACATCCAACCGAAAAACAAAGTATCAATCGGTACGCCCCATCATTGCGACTTAAACCGCTACATCTTCTCTTTGTTTGCTTTCGCTATGACACAAAAAACGCTTTCATTTATGGAAACCGCAGACGCGATGGCGTCGATGGACAGCAAGTTCTGGGGAGCCTATCGAGCAGTGAAAGCAGCCAAGATGTGCGCCACTGGTTCGGTCACGTTGTTCTCGGGTGTGCTGAGTCACAGGCCTGCGGTGGGGACAGTTGCTGCAACCACTGTCAACGCCGCCGTAGAAGGATTAGGCCGCTCCTTGGCAGTCGAATTAGCCCCCGTGCGAGTCAACGTGATTTCTCCGGGCCTGGTCAAGCCCCCAATCTATAGCGATATGCCCGAGGAGCAACGGGAAGCCATGTACAAAAACACAGCCGAGCAGCTCCCAGTCCAGCGAATCGGATTACCTGAAGACATCGCGGCAATAGCGTTGCAAATCATGACTAACCCTTATCTCACAGGAACAGTCATCGATATTGATGGCGGTAGTCTCTTTGTTTGAGCAATATCAAGCCCCTTTGCAGAGAAATTCAACCATGCAAGTTTTAGTGATCGCTCGAATTGAAGAAGGCCTCCCTCTTTCTTTCGAAGCCCCCTCGGACTATTATCCCTCAGGCTGATAGAACCCACTCTAGGGTTCCAAAAGAACAAACTACTTTTTAGACAGACTGCTAATCTGTGAACTATAGTTTGCTGGTTTGTCCGATCAAGATTCATTGTAAGCAAGACAGGTAGAACGATAGGAGAACTCAATTCATGAAATTTCGATACACCTACACCCGTCTAAACGTCGAGGACTTCCAAGCCTGTAAAGCCTTTTACCGAGATGTGATGGGACTCGACATCAAGTTTGAAGACGATATGGATGAATACGTCGAGTTTGACGCCAACGGGATTCGGATCACGCTGTTCAATCGCAAGAAAATGACAGATTTTATTCCCCAAACAGAGTCCCTGAGCTATGACCCTCACAATGCTCAGGTTGCTTTGTCCTTTCAGGTGAAGAGCTTAGATGATGCGATCGCATATCTAAAAGGCCACAGCGTAGAACTACTGGCTCCACCCACCAACTATCCTGATCGAGGCTTTCTTTCTACCTGCTTTCGCGATCCAGATGGCAACCTGATTGAGCTAGAACAAATAACCGACGTGTTGATTACATAGATCTGTGAAAAATAAGGTCCAATTGGAATAGGAACACCTATGCCATCTCAACACAAAACGGCTCTAGTCACTGGAGGCAATCGGGGGATCGGCTATGCCATTTGCGAAGGACTCTTAAAAGCAGGGTTTGAGGTCATTTTGGCGGCGCGATCGCAACCCAAAGCCCAAGCCGCTGCCGAACAGCTACACCCAGACGTAAAAACACTTGAACTCGACGTGACTGACGATCACAGCATTCAGAAAGCGGCTGAAACTCTCACTCGACAAATAGAGCGTCTCGACGTGCTGATCAACAACGCCGGCATTTATCCCGACGAAGGCGTCAACATCCTCACGATTTCACGGGAGCTTCTTGACCAGACCATGAACACAAATGCCTTCAGTCCCGTGAAGATCACACAGACCTTCCTGCCGCTGCTCGAAAAATCTGACAGCGCCAAAGTGATCAACATGTCCAGTGGCTATGGCGCTTTGGATGGACTCTCGGCAAATGTTCCCAGCTACTGTTTATCGAAGCTGGCACTGAATGGAGCGACTATTATGCTCGCGAATGCTCTGCGGCCAAAGCAGATTGGCGTGTATGCCATGTCTCCTGGCTGGGTGGCGACGGATATGGGAGGTGAGTCGGCACCGCGATCGCCCGAGCAAGGTGCCGATACGGCAGTTTGGCTAGCGACGGAAGCGACGCTAGCAATGACGGGGAAATTTTTTAGCGATCGTATTGAGACAGCCTATTAAAGACAACTGAATATCTATCTGCAGAGAGATTGAGTATCTAGCGTTGATCGTGCCATCTTAATTATGATTGAGCGCCGTCAATGCCAGCACACGGCCCAACTTACTGCAGCAACTCGCCAGACTGAAGACACTTCCTAGAAAGGATTGGACCCATGAACAACACCCCTACCGCCGCTCCTGCGCAATGCCCTTTCCGTGGAACCCGCGTTGGCGGCGCTCTCGGCTCCAAGCCACAAACCGATGATTGGTGGCCGAATCGGCTTCAGGTCGAACTTCTCCATACACAGTCGTCCCAAGCCAATCCGCTACGAGATTTTAATTATCAAGAAGCCTTTGAAAAGATTGATTTTGAACAGTTAAAGAGTGATATCAAAGCGCTGCTAACGGATTCGAAAGATTGGTGGCCTGCTGACTACGGCAATTATGGGCCGCAGATGGTCCGCATGGCGTGGCACGCCGCAGGCACCTACCGGATCGCAGACGGTCGCGGCGGTGCCGGTCAAGGCATGCAGCGCTTCGCCCCCCTCAATTCTTGGTGGGATAACGGGAACACCGATAAATCACGGCGGCTGCTGTGGCCGATTAAGCAGCAATATGGTGCAGCGCTGAGCTGGGCTGATCTAATGGCTCTAACGGGCAACTGCGCCCTTGAGATTATGGGCTTCAAGACCTTCGGCTTTGGCGGCGGTCGCATTGACGCCTGGGAAGCAGACCGGTCCACCTACTGGGGTTCTGAGTTTTGGAATGGCCAATCGCTCGAAGAAAGCGGAGAAAGAGGTAAGCAGCACGCCGGTCATCCAGATCAGATGGTCACCCGCGAGATCCGCTGGGTCGGCAAGCCGGACGAGGAACATTACGACCTTGAAAATCCGCTGGCGGCTTCGCACCAAGCACTAATTTATGTTGATCCCGAAGGTCCGAACGGTGAGGGCGATCCCGCCGCGTCCGCCCGCGATATCCGCGAGACCTTTGCGCGCATGGGGATGAATGATGAGGAAACTGTGGCGCTGATTGCAGGCGGTCATGCCTTCGGTAAGAGTCACGGCATGGTAGAGCCGGACAAGATCGGCCCCGCACCGGAAGCCGCACCGCTCCAGGCAATGGGCCTCGGGTGGCAAAACCCAAAAGGGACAGGATTTGCCCAATATACAATGACGAACGGGATTGAAGGATCCTGGACGCCAGACCCGACCCAATGGGACAACAGCTACCTAGAAAATCTGTTCAAGTACGACTGGGAAAAGACTGAAAGTCCAGCCGGTTCCATTCAGTGGCAGCCGAGCAGTCCAGATGCACCGAAGACGCCGGATGCCCACCAGCCAAACGTTGAGCACTCGCTGATGATGATGACGTCGGACTTGGCGTTAAAGGTTGATCCGGCCTATCACGAGATCTGTCAGCGCTTCGTCGGTGACTTTGATGACTTCAGCGATGCGTTCGCTCGCGCTTGGTACAAGTTAATGCACCGGGATATGGGTCCGAAGGCGCGCTACCTTGGCCCAGAAGTCGCAAAAGAGGACTTGCCCTGGCAAGATCCGATTCCGGCGCTCGACCATGATGTTGTTGGTGATGCCGATATCGATGCTCTCAAGCATAAGATCCTCGAGAGTGGACTCTCTGTCTCAGCGCTCGTGTCAGCCGCTTGGGCATCAGCGTCCACCTACCGTGACACTGACAAGCGCGGCGGCGCAAATGGCGCGCGTGTCGGCTTAGATCCGCAGAAGGATTGGGAGATGAATCGCCCCCAGGAGCTTGGCGAGGTTCTATCGGCCCTTGAGCAAATTCAGTCAGACTTTAACGGTGCTCAGTCGGGCAGCAAAAAAATTTCAATGGCAGACCTGATCGTTCTGGGCGGCTGTGCTGCAGTCGAGAAGGCGGCGCAAGATGCCGGTGTTTCTGTATCTGTTCCGTTCACTCCGGGTCGAATGGATACGACTCAGGAAATGACCGATGTTGAAAGCTTCAATTGGCTGAAGCCGGTCTCGGATGGTTTTCGGAACTACCACAATGATGCGATTGGCTTCAAGGTAAAGCCAGAGCGGATCTTTCTTGACCGAGCGCACCTCCTAACGTTGACCGCTCCTGAATGGACGGCCCTCGTCGGCGGACTGCGTGCCCTCGACCAAAACTGGGATCATTCAAAGCACGGTGTCTTTACCGACCGGCCCGGTGTTTTAACCAATGACTTCTTCCGAGTTCTGACCAGCATGGACTATGAGTGGAAGCCCGCCGACGATCGCGAGAGGCTCTTTGAGATTTGCGATCGCAAATCCGGCGAGACAAAGTTCACTGCAACATCCTGCGATCTGATCTTTGGTTCAAACGCAGAGCTACGCCAAGTGGCCGAAGTCTACGGTGCTGATGATGGTCATGAACGCATGGTCAAAGACTTCGTTGCGGCCTGGGACAAGGTGATGATGCTCGATCGTTTTGACGTCCACGCTTGACGGCTCGGCTAGAAGACAGAAATGTATCAACAAAGCCCCGAGCCTGTTATGTGTTGATTAGGACTGTCTAATTAGTTGTGTTGCAAGGATGGACTGCTCTAGTAGTAGCTTATAAGCCTTGCTATTCCTTGCAACACATCCTTGCCGAGCAGACGTTAGGTGCAAGTGATCTAGAATTGGGAATGAATTTTCTGGCAGAGCTAATGTGGTGAAGGGACAAGGACACGCTGGCGATGACGGGGAAATTTTTTAGCGATCGCAAAGGAACGTCTTACTGATTAGATGAACGCTAAACTTGGATACTTTATCAGTTACCAATATCACTTTTTTCGGGCAATATGAAAAGCAGAAAGATTTGAGAGTTGGAGGCGGCCCGCGAAGTTTTTGTCTATTTTCTTTCGTAATCCTTCACATAGATCATCTCTGCTTTTCTCATTTAGCTCCAAATATTGTGAAAAGGTACTCAACAGTGTCAGATACTCATCCACACTGTACGCTGTTTCCCACACAATCTGTTCAAACACGATATCCTTGAATTGACCTGAATTGGTAAAAATTTGTTCAAGTTTTTTCAGTTCTGCTTCATGAGTTTCCTTCCCTTTGTACTTCAATAGAGAGGGAGCATGAACTTGGTAGACGTCCTGAAATATTTGATGGACCTCACGAGAAGAAATGGCTGGTACATTCCACAATAAAATGAGTGCACCATTGTTCTGTAAAGCATTAGCTATTTTCGGGTACGCAACTTCTGGTCGTATCCAATGAATTGAAGTCGCTGCTACAACAGCATCGAATCGCCCTACCTCCAGGGTCCACTCCTCAAATGAAGTATTTTGGATCTTGACTTTCGGGTACTCAGCACAATTCTTTTGAGCAATTGTGCAAAAATCTGGGTTTGGCTCAAGGCAAACCATTGAAAAATCAAACTCAGCAAACGCAACTGTTGCAGTTCCAGGACCACATCCTATTTCAAGAATCCTTGCATTATCGGTAAGTTGAGTCAATTCAACAACTCGATTGATCAATGCTTTTGGATAGTGAGGTCGTGCTTTGTTATAAGCCTCTGCTGCGGGAGAATACCAAGTTCTCCTTTGTTCCAGATCCTTGTTAGAGTACTGCTTGTCTGCTTGTTCGGTATCTTGCATCACTCAGTCTCGAAAGTGTGTGCTGCCCAGCTCGAAACTGTATTCTAGTTCAAAGCCCCAACGAATAGCGCTGAATCAATTTGTTAAATCCTGCCTATGAGAAATCCAGGTTTAGAGTTTAATATCTCTCTGAAGATAGATTGTTCCGACGGTGGGCCATGTCATCTTAATTATGAATAATAGAGACTTGAACAATGACCGCTCCTTCCAGTGAGAATCCACCAACCCAGCCCTATTGGCATGTCTGGACTGACGATGACGGCATCAGCCACCAAACCCGCTGTGAGCTGACTAACTTTGAGCAAGAAAGCATGGGCGGCGACGCCGATCCGCAGTGGAACAATCGCTTGATGAGCGCTGACGCTAAGATCCTGTTCGCCGAGCTGCCGGTGGGCTGGGTTGGTGAATGGCACGAAAATCCTAAGCCGCAGTGGATTGTGCCCCTGTCGGGCTGCTGGTATGTCGAAACAATGGACGGTAAACGAGTCGAAATGGGGACTGGCGAGATCTCGTTTGGAGCCGATCAAGACACAAAGCCAAACGCCGAGGGACATCAAGGCCACATCTCTGGAACCGTGGGTGAGCAGCCGGTTCAGATGATGATCATTCAGCTAGAGGGCGATCGCTGGCTGGGGATGCGTCCAGGAGACTTGAGCTGAGATGGTTGCCGTCAAAGCAATTCACTCCATTGCCCTGACGGTGGCGGAACTTGACCGCACCCAGAGCTTCTATATTCAGGCTCTGGGTTTCAAGCCCGTGGGTGACATTACGATAGAAGCAGCTAACTATAGCCAGATTGCTGACGTTCCGCCTCGTCCGGTGCGGATTGTCACGCTTCAGCTTGGGGATGAAACTATCGAATTAGTTGACTGTCTCGACTCGGATTCTGCACCGATTCCGAGGGATTCTCAGAGCAACGATCTTTGGTTTCAGCATATGGCGATCGTTGTCAGCGATTTAGACCGCGCCTACAAGCATCTGCAGTCCTTTTCCGTTGAGCCAATTTCGGACGGGCCTCAAACCATTCCAGCAAACAACCCGACCGCAGGCGGGGTACGGGCCTTCAAGTTCAGAGATGTTGACTATCGAAGTCTAGAGCTGATTTGGTTCCCTGAAGGGAAGGGCAAAGAGAAGTGGCATCAGAACAGCGATGATTTGTTCTTGGGGATCGATCATAGTGCGATCGCAATTTCTAACGCCGACATCAGCAGGCAGT
This sequence comes from Acaryochloris thomasi RCC1774, assembly GCF_003231495.1. NCBI lineage: Bacteria > Bacillati > Cyanobacteriota > Cyanophyceae > Acaryochloridales > Acaryochloridaceae > Acaryochloris > Acaryochloris thomasi. The sequence continues at coordinate 262,296 of NZ_PQWO01000006.1, read as the reverse complement.
TCTATCGCGACCTTCTAGGCATGACGGTCGTTAGCAGCACGCTTCACTCTGGCGAAGTCCAGGCGACTCTTGATGGCTTACCCATCGCTGACGTTCAGGTTATTCCCCTGCAGCCCGCTCAAACCAGCATCGGCATTGAGCTTTTAGACTATATCAAGCCGGGTACCGGTCGCCCCATTCCTGAACACTGGGACGCGAGCGACCTAGCTCACATGCATATTATTCTTGAAACTGAAGAGATTGAATCGGCCCTAGAGCAGCTCAAACAAGCAGATGTTGAAATCGTCTCTCCCCATTGGGTGAACTTTCCCGACACCTATCGATTTCGTCGGGGCTGTCTAATCAAAGACCCTGACGGCCATGCTTTGTTGCTCGTCGGATGTCGGTAGAAACTTGTCGAGGCAATGCCCCATGTCTAAGACGCTTGTTATTTACGACTCTCGTTTATGCGATCTGATTTCACCTAATGCAGAACTCAAGCAGTTAGCAGAGGGCGCAAAGCACAGCGAAGGCCCAGTCTATTTGCCGGAAGACAACAGCGTAATTTGGAGTGACGTCAGCGGTAACCGAGTCTTTCGCTGGAGTGTTCAGGACGGCACCCAAGTAATCCGCGAACCCAGCGATTATCAAAATGGAAATTGCCTCGATCTAGAAGGGCGACTGGTCAGTTGCTCTCATGGAAAACGCGCCATTGTCAGGCGTGAACACAGCGGAGAGTGGCAAACATTGGTGGACCGCCACCAAAACAACCGTTTGAACAGCCCCAATGATGTTGTCATGAAAAGGGATGGCACCCTCTGGTTTACCGATCCTCCCTTTGGCTTGACTCAGGCTGGAGAAGGCTGCAGCGGACAGCAGGAACAGCCTGGAAGCTTCGTGTTCCGCTTTGATCCCGAGACTGGAGAAATCGATGCGGTGATCACAGAAATGGAACGCCCCAATGGACTGGCGTTTAGTCCTGACGAAAAGATTCTGTACGTCTCGGATACCTCTCAGGTCAACTATCCTCAGGGGCATCACTACGTTCGAGCCTACGATCTTGTTGACGAAAAGCAGGTGGCGAATGGTCGATTGTTTAGCGCCATTGAACCCGGTCAGCCCGACGGTCTCAAGGTTGATCCGCAGGGCAATCTGTTTATTACCTCCGCCGACAGTATTCAGGTATACGCTCCCGACGGGACTTGTCTCGGCAAGATTCTGGTGCCTGAAGTCTGTGCCAATCTGACCTTCGGCGGTCAGGATGGCAGGCGTCTTTTCATCACAGCGGGCCGCTCTTTGTACACCATTGATTTATTGAAATAATGCTCAATTTTTTAGAGTCTGCTTTAGACTTGTTGCGATCGCTTTATCCAGCCTTTCCCACCGGTATACAGGGCGGCACCCTACTGGCTCTGCGAGTCGGCCTGGGCATCCTGTTTGTGCTGCACGGCTATCCAAAAGTGACCCATCTGCAGCAGTGGTCCGAATCTTTAGAGATGCCGATTTATCTATGTTTTTTATCGGCTTCATCCATGGTCTTGGGCGGTATTTGCCTGACCTTTGGTTTATTGACGCCTCTGACCTGTTTAGCACTGCTGGCTTCGATGGCATTTGCTTTGGTTTTAGAAATCACCAAAGGTCTACCCTTCATTGCCAATGATCCCTATCTGATACCTGCAGGAGAGTACGAAGGTGAAAACGGCAAAGGTGAACCCCCGAGTCAGGAGAAAGCCTTTGTTTACAACCTAATGTTGATTGTCCTGTTGGCGTTTGGCCCTGGAAGCTTCTCCCTTGATGCTTGGCTTTTCGGAACTGTTTTGTAAGGGCTACGTTGTTTAGAGATTTTGGTTCTCTCGATAGGCTTTGGGAGTGACGCCCACAGACTTACGGAAATGCTTTGTCAGATGACTCTGATCGGCAAACCCACTGCTCAAGGCCACGTCGGTAATCGAGAGGGAATCCTGCTTGAGTAGCTGCTTCGCCCGCTGGATCCGCTGTTGCAAAACATAGCGATAGGGAGGTAGGCCAGTGGACTGCTTAAACATGGGAGAGAGATGATGCTGACTCATCTTCGCCACGGCCGCTAAGTCAGCCAACCCGATTTCCTGATCTAAATGAGTATCGATATACTCCAGCACATTCCGGAGTCGCTTGTTTCCCATCCCCTTTGCACACTCGCGGATGAGTGGCTTATGGGTACAGTAGTTGCGAAGCAAGTGAAGTGCAATGATATTGGCGAGGGAATCGGTGTAGATGCGATCACCTATTTCTTGCCGTAGAAATTCCTGGCGACAGCATTGAGCTAAAAACTCAAGCTGCGAATCACGCCCAAAGGCAACATTGCGTAATGCAACTGAACTAGGATCTAAACACTCGGTTTCCGCTGCGACCTGCTGCAAATGCGAAGGCTCGATGACAAATGCGACCGTCTCATCAACGGTTTTCCAGGCCCACTCTGCTGATGTATTGGCAGAGGCTAACCAGAAAGCACCCGCAGGGTTCTCGCCTTCATAGACTTGCTTCCCAAGCCGGGTAAACTGATGCGTACTGCCCTCGCTCATTGTGACTAATAACGCATGTTGGGCAACGCCAGATGTTGTCAGTTCACCCGGTTTTTCCATGTGATGCTCAATGGTGAAGCCACCCGACTTCAGCGGCTGTCGCGATAAAACCCAGTCGTCAGGAACAATGTTAGAAAACGAAGCCTTTGAGGTTGAGTTATTCAAAATGTAGTCCTGTGGCTTTGCCTAGTTCCTAAATATTTTCAGTTCTGTTGTCTTCTGTCTGTGAGTGTCTATACCACCACACTTTAGGTAATACAGACCTACTTAATTGTGCATGGATTCTAGATCAGACCAAAGATCCCAAAAGGTGACAAGACAAAATTTGGCTAATTTTACTATGTTGAGCACATCTAAACGCTGGGCCAGCATGAAATCCGACGGCAGCTACTATTCGACGCGAATTGATTTGGCTCCTGAGGTTCAGGTAGAGATAATTGAAATTCTCAATCGCACCTTAGCCTCGACGATTGATCTCTGGACTCAGGTAAACTGCGCCCACTGGAACGTCAAAGGGATGCAGTTTTTCTCTCTATATCAACTATTCGAGCAACTGGCAGAACAGCTCAATTATTTTGCGACATTGGTGGGTGAACGCATTGTGGCCCTGGGCGGAGTGGCGTTGGGAACGGCCCGCACTGCAGCACAGTTTTCTGAAATTCCTGACTATCGGTTGAGCAGCAGAGAGGGGCAGGGATACGTCTTGTTGCTGGCTGAGCAGATGGCTGTGTATGCTCGGTCGGTGCGATCCTCTATCGAGATTGCTCAGGGTCTTGGTGAAGCAAATACCGCAGACCTCTATACCGAAATCTCTCGGTCAACTGACAAGTTTTTGTGGATGCTGGAAGCACATGTTCAAACCTAGAATGCTCCAACAGGTTGTGGCTGACCCGTAAAATATGAAGTATGAGGAGCAGCCATTCCATGACAAACGGGGACTCAATCGAAGTTGATTTTCGGCAGGAAAAAAGTATCTCACAGGTGCTCACCCAGCCTGCCGCCTTGATCTCAAGCTGAGACGTGGCCTGGGACCATCTTCATTTTGAATATCATTACCACTCATCTCACGAAACACCCGCGCATCAAGCGGCCCAGCATATTATTACGATTCAGACTGAGGGGCGCGTCCAGGTAGAAAGACGCTAAACGCCCTGAGTTCGTGATGGGTGAGACGACACCGAGTAATCCCGACCATGCTTTAGCCTTTCGCATGGACCTAGAGCAAGAACTCTTTTCGATGTCCATTTCTTAGTACAAAAGAGTGGTGCTGCGCCCCGGCTTCATGTATGGCTTTGACGGACATTCAAGCATTACGGCCAAAGCACCGAACCTTTGGCCGACTCACACTCATACAACCGTTTCACTGACTGTCTTACTCAGTGGTATTAACCAGAATTTCATACCGGAGGCGTATCTCTGTTAGCCGCTCTGCCTGATTGGCGTATGCCTTGGGGTAAACCCCGATAGCAAATTCGCCCACGAGGGCATAGTAAGCCATCCGCGCCCGCACCAAGGCTTCGGTCGACGTAAAACCAATGCTGATAAATAAATCCTTTGTATAGTCTAAGCGCCGCTGATCGACCTGAACTAACGTCTTAGCAACTATGGCATCGTTGGTCGCCCAAGCCCTAATTGCAATCTCTTCGCGCCCTTCGTCTTGGATTGCTAACTCAAAGAGACGTAGCAACTTTTCACGGGGCATCCCCCCCGCTGCCTCCACCTGATCAATGATGCCATCAGTCTGCTGGCTGACCCACTTCTCCAAAATCGCTGTTAATAGCTCAGCTCGATTTCTGAAGTGCCAATAGAAGCTTCCTTTGGTCACCTGCATCATTTTCGCCAAAGGCTCTACCCGCACAGCCTCTATTCCACTGGCGGCCAGAGCCTTGAGTCCTTGCTCAATCCAGTCATGACGACTAAGTTTAGGACCATCTTTTTTCTTCACCATACGGCTGCGTATTGACATTAATATCGACGAATACTACTCTAAGACCATACGGCATCGTATGGAGAAGAGTATCAATGCTTCTATCTCACTCAAAACGCATATATCGCTTGCTTCTGCGCTGGTATGAAGGACAGCGTTCCACGCTCAAGCACTTGGCATTTTTCGGTCTGCTGCTCATCTTTCTGTGGGGTGGCAATGCCGCTGTGGTTTCGGGTCAGCCTGCGGATGACTGAGAAATGGCACATTTTGTCCCATCGAGAGGAGTGGCAATCGCTGATTCCCTGGCGGTCGCTCCACTCCCGCCCCAAACATCTCAATTTATTGCTCGTACAGGAGATAACGCTATGACGTCGACAGATTCGAAGGCAATTGCGTTGCGATTTGCCCATGATGGCTGGGGTACAAACCCCAACTGGAGATCAGCGTGGGATAACTTGATGAGTCCTGATGTTGTCTACCACTTCAATAGTGCTTCTGAACCTATTGTGGGCTTGGAGGCCAACAAAGCGTTCAATGAGGCTTTGTTTCAAGGCTTCCCTGATATTAAGCAAGCAATGGAAGATATTTTGGTTGATGGCGATCGCGTTGTTTACCGAACAACGATTGAAGGAACACAAACAGGAGAATTTTTGGGCATCCCGCCTACGGGTAAAACGGTTAAGGTCAATGACTTCACGCTGTTGAAAATGGAGGAGGGCAAAATTGCAGAGTGGTGGTACGAGACGAACCTGCTTGAGGTGATGCAGCAGCTTGGGTTAATCGAGAGATAAATCTACTGGCTTGACTCTAGGAAGTGATTATTTATTGATGGTGGTCCGTCAGTCACTAGATCTTGTTTAGAGCCAGCGGGAAATTGCTTGTGAGCCAAGTCGCCGCTAGTGGCTCAGACACTGTAAAGCTCTGTTGGATAGCTTTGCGGCAAAGGTACTATCTAGGGGTTGGTGCTTCACTAGCAGTCGATAGTAAATCGGTCCATAAAGGATATCCAGGGCGACCTCTAAGTCCAAATCTGGATCAAATTCACCCAACTGAATGCCTTGCTCTATGACCGCTTGAGCCGCTTGACGACGGGGTTGCAAGAAGCGATCGCAAAAGCTCTCCAAGGCCACTGAATCGGACTGCCCCTCTGCAATAATCTCAGCCACAATCCGCCCCGCCTCTCCACTGAAGACCTTTACGACAGCCGCCATCTGTTGGGCTAACGCATCCGCCGCTAATTCGGTTTCGATGAATGCGGCCTGGGGCTTGAACTTCGCTAAGAAGGCATCCACAAAAACGGCTGCTTTGCTGGGCCACCAGCGATAGATCGTGGTTTTCCCGACGCCAGCTTCACGTGCGATCGCTTCAATCGAGACATCCTTCACTGGCCTCTGCTGCAGTAAACGCCACGCCGCTGCCAGAATCGCCTGCTCCGAAACCGCAGAACGGGGACGTCCTGATGTTTTCTCAGTCTTCGCTTTTGCAGACATCGCTTGACCTCAAGGCGTACCACAAACCTATTATGACCACGAATTTGACAAAACGATACGCCTCGTTTAATAATTAAGCATACGAAACGAATCGTATCGATATGGAGGCGAAGATGAAAAAGCATTGGATGAACGTTCTGGTGTCAGCTGCGATCGCAACAGGTGCGGTGGCCATCATCCCGACAACAATTTCAGATTTCGGCGCTTTGGCAATCCCTGGACAGACGGCTGCAGCCAAGGACGAAGAAGCAACCATCCGACAGTTAACTCAGCAATGGTTCGAGCTATGGAGTCCAGGGAAAGATCCGATGGATTGGGGCGCGATGGGTGAGCTTTTTGCTCAAGATCCAGGTGAGCTGCTTGTCTTCGATGATGCAGGCGGCAAAGTTGTGGTCCTGCAAAGCTGGAAAGACTATCGCACCACCTGGGAGCCGTTCATGGAGCAGTTTACGGACTGGCAGGTTAAGCCTGAAGGTGAGGTTCGAGTAATTGTTGAAGGTGATTTAGCAACCACTATGTTTACTTTGGCCGGTGGCGGCATTGATCAGGATGGCAAAGCTATCACTTTTCGGCAGCGTGGGACCCATGTTTGGCAGCGAGTTGGCGATCGCTGGGCTATTGTCCATGAGCATCTGACCACGGATAGTTAACGAGGAGCTAAAGAGTCGTGAATACATACCCCAGACCTATCAATCACATTGGTTTGACGGTTCCTGATTTAGATGCTGCGATCGCATGGTACCAAGACATCCTTGGCTATCGCTTGATTCTAGGGCCGCTGGAGATTGTGCCCGACGACACACACTTTGGTCAGCTAGCAAAAGACTTATTGGGCGACCGCTTACGCCGTGGTCGCTTTGCCCATCTCGCCACCGGCAATCAGGTCGGACTGGAGCTGTTTGAATTTGATGATCCTGAAGCGGGTCCGCATCCGGAAGGCATGGAGTATTGGAAAAATGGTTACTTCCATATCTGTATTACTGACCCTGATATTGAAGATATAGTGCAGCATGTCGTTACCCACGGTGGTAAACAGCGCACCAAGATTTGGGAGATTTTCCCTGACTCAGAACGCTATCTTGCCTATGTTGAAGACCCCTGGGGCAACGTGATTGAGGTCTATTCTCACAGCTATGAATTGACTTGGAGTTATCGCTAACGACAGTAACGTTGTATTGCTAGTCCAGGCCGTTATCCAAAAAGAGACCATAGAAGCTTTCAAAGAGGTGGCGCTCTCAACAGCTGTCGAAGCCGTGAAAGAAACATTTTGCATTTCTATTGATCTCTATCAAGATCCCAGTTGCCCTGTTCACTTTGCCCTTTATGAAATCTGGGGTAGCAAGGACTATCTCCTCAGCGAGTCACATCAAAAAGCGTCTCATATCCTATCTTGCTTTGAGAGGACTACTGAGATACTAGTTCAGCTCTTTGAATACACTATTTTGGATATTGTTAGTCAGAGAAAAGGAGTTGCGATCGCAGATGAAAGAGGTGACTCACTCAATAGTTGTACAGTAGATTCAAATCAAGCGGGTAGAGACTGGCACAATTAAAAGTCAAAGTTTTTCCTGGAATTCGCGGCTCTGCTTAGATCTGTCTTTCTGAAGCAGAAAATCAAGATACTCTTCAAGCTGCGGCAACCTTGCTTGGGGTAGTTGACGTAATTTAGCTAAATATAGCTTCTTCTTGCTGCCACTGGTCAACAGAAATAATTTGTGAAGAGGCTACTTCAAGTGTGATGTGTGGCACATCAAAGCCCTCTAAGCTATACCCATCCTCTTCTTCATCAGGCATGGGATAGTGCTCCACAATTGTTGCAATATCTCCCCGCTTAAGGTCGTAGTCTGGAACATCTTCAGCTAAGGCTACCTGAGAAAAGAGGGGATACTGTATTGTCATTGACTGACTCCTTTGTCTGGCACCAAGGTCACAAATCTAGTCGTACTCTTTGTCACCATCCAAATCGTTAGAATTCTGAGTTCAACACCATTGTTCCCTTGAAGATGTGTACGAATCAGATACTTTTCGCCATAACGATTAGTTTCGATGAGTTCGGCTGGCTGGGGCAGGACTTGAGTTCGCAAGTCCTGTTCTAATTCCTGCCAGTTATCCAAGCTATACCCTGCCTGAGCAAGAAATTTAGACTTATCATCTTTTGGCAGTGGAACAAGTAAGTACTGGGTTAATTTTTCTGTTGCGATGATTGCGTCTTTGGGTAGAAACACTATCAGTTCACAGCGAGAGTTAGAGGCTCAGGTTTTGAGTACATTTTACTTCAGAACACGGATGGCCCAGCGATTTGTGTTCGCAACCGATGTTGCGAATGCGGGTGTGAGCCTGCTGACAGAATCACTAGCCAAGGAACTGGCTCTAGTCCGGGCCAACGTAGTGGCTCCCTATTATGCCGGAAAGCAGAGAATCCACCATTCCACAACGCTTTAGGAGCCAACGCCCTAGGCGGTATGCCTAACAAAATGCAGCCCCTTGAGCAAGAGCTTGTCACCTGGGAAGCCCACGCAACCTCAACAGGTTATCAACAAAAATAGTGTTCAAGTTGAATGAAGTACTTTTCGCAAGAGTTCAACAAGACAAACTTACTCTATCCAATCTCTTCCAAGCAAGCAGTCAGACGAGGCGATAGCCGCCACCAAAGCTATCGCGCTGGATCAAGCTCTAAAATCGCGCCGATGGACAACTTTGTGAGACAACGGCTCGACACCCGGAATCTTCGGCACCGTCACCTTCAAAATATCGAGGAAGCTTTGTAATCTGCGAGGACGATGCCGACCGGGCAAAGAAGCAACGCAAATCGTGAGCTTCGGTGCCCGCCACAGTGGCAACAGGTCCACTAACTGATGTTTATTCAGCTCATCTTCAATCAACCAGCGCGGCAGAATAGCGAGGCCCAGACCTGCCAAAGTTGCCTTGCGAACGGCAGAAATATTGTTTGTGGTCATCCTGATCGGAGGGGAGACAGTCACCGTCTTTCCTTTGGCGTGGGTCAGGGGGATGTGTCCGCCTTCAAACGGCTCCAGGGCTACACAAGGAAGCTTCTCCAAATCAGCTGGTGTTTTTGGCCTCCCATATATTTCAAAGAGTTCGGGTGTCGCCACAGCCATCCGCTCGACCTGCCCTAGCGGTTCTACAATCAGCGACTCATCCGGGACCGAGCCAATTTTGATCCAGCAATCACAGCCGACTTCGGCAAAGCGAATATTCTGGTCTTCTAGCTGCCAAGACAAAGCAATATGAGGGTGCTGATGCTGAAACTGAAGCACCGTGTCCAATAGATAGAGCTGCCCCAGCGCAACGGGTACGACCACTTTCAGTTTGCCCCTTAGCGTTTCTTCGGTCTCTAAATGCTTCTCTTCTAAAGCTTCCCATTCGTCAAGCAACTGACGAGCATCCGCAAGCAGCTCTGCTCCTGCAGTCGTCAAAGACAGATCGTGCGTTGTTCGGCGCATAAGCTGAGATTTAAAGCGTGACTCTAACTCTGCGAGCTGGCGACTCACGGAAGGCTGCGATAGGTCAAGGTCGCGAGCAGCAGCGCTAATGCTGCCTGCGTCGGCAATGCGCACGAACGTTTCTAGCAGCGTTAGTCGGTCTAAAGATTTACTCATCAACTTTGATCGCGTGCCTTGGTTATACAGAAAAAGAATAACAGATATTTTTGTCAGTCCTCTACCAAATATCTATAGATGCTGCGATAGTGAATTTAGTCGTTATTTCAAACGTATCAAAATCGCCAAATCATTCCAGCATAGGAACAAAATCTATCTATTCAAGTTTCATCGCGGCTAACCCTATTGGAGAAAAATCATGGATTTTCAATTAACGAAGATGAAGAAAAACACTTTGATTGCTGCACTCTCCGGCTTTGCTGTGGCTACTGCGATCGCCTACGGACTGCCTGCTTTCCCAGAAGGAGAAACACGACAGACAACCGTCACAGATCCACTTTCGGAAATCCGTGCAGAACACGTCATGATCGCCACGTCTGACTATAGCGGCACCATTGATTGGTACCGCGAAACATTGGGCTTTCGCATCAAGCACGAATGGACGGTACCGGAATTCCCAAATCTGCAGCTTGCCTATCTAGAAAAGAACGGATTCATTATTGAGGTGGTCGCTTCATCTAATACGCCGAGGGCGAGTATGCCAGAAGATTTTATGGCCCGTCAACAGCAGCCCGGTATTGGACACTTCGCTTTTCTCGTCGAAGATGTTGACGCTGCAACCTCTGCTCTAAAAGAAAAAGGAGTGAAGGTTGTTCTGCCGCCAACCAGCTTTCCTGATAGCGGTCGTCGTGTCTCGTTTATTGAAGACAACAACGGCTACATGATTGAGTTTCTGAAAGAGCTGCCTCTGAGTGAGCGTAAGCCTTACACGGGCGACCAAAGGTAAAGATTCAAGAGAGACTCAGACGACTATCTCGCGACAATCCTACGAAGTACGCCACAAGTAAAAAGAGATTGAAACAATGACAAATACAGATACTCAAGTTCCCAGCGCACCACAAACCTTTGATCTGGGCGGCGACTTGACCGTCAACCGGCTTGGCTACGGGGCTATGCGCCTAACCGGACAGCCAGGAAACTTCGGTCCCTATGCTGACTGGGAGGGTGGGAAAAAGCTACTGCGTCGAGCCGTAGAGCTGGGCATCAATTTCATTGATACGGCGGAAGCCTATGGCCCTGGCGATAACGAAGAGATTATTGCTGCGGCTTTGCATCCCTACCCCGAGAATCTAGTGATTGCGACTAAGGGTGGTATTCATAAACCTGCGCCCGACGATATTCAAGCCGATGGCAGTCCCGAAAATTTGCGGCGCGGCGTTGAAGGGAGTTTGAAACGGCTGAAGTGCGATTGCATCTCCCTCTACCAGCTTCATCGCCCCGACCCCAAAGTTCCTTATATTGAGTCAGTTCAGGCTCTAGCCAAGCTGCAGCAAGAAGGCAAAATTCGACATATCGGCATTTCAAACATCACGCTAGAACAGCTCAAAGAAGCACAGAAAATCACTTCAATTGCTTCCGTTCAAAATCGATTTAGCCTTGCAGACCGCAGCCACGGAACTATCTTAGACTACTGCACCACACAAGACATTGCCTTCATTCCCTACGGCTCCCTGGGTGCTCATCCCCTCAAGCGCGGTGCGCCTCTTGCTCAAGCAGAAGGTATATTAGCGCAGATCGCTCAAGCTCATGACGCTAACCCGACCCAAATTGCTCTAGCTTGGCTGCTCCATCGTGCTCCCAATCTCATCCTGATTCCCGGTACGACAACCATTGCTCATCTAGAAGACAACGTGAAGGCAGCATCACTGCAGCTTTCTGAGTCAGAACTGGCTCAGCTTAGCAAACAGTAAATCTTGGAGCGTTTTTGCCCGTTTGCGGCCTCAAGCCCGATGCTGGGCCAACAAAGTCTCTACCAAAGCCTGGGCCGTTTTTAGCCGTTCTGAATCTTCTCCCTGAGCCACCCAAGCCGCTAGTTCATTTAGCGCACCATTCACCAAATGGGAAAAGCCCTCTGCATCAATTGTGACTAACTGCCCCTCGTGAACCAGCATTTGAATCGAATCCTGCAATAGACCAAAGCCATACTGGTCGAACTCCACCAGTGTTTCCGCCGCTAGCACGACAGGCGCTTCAATAAAAATCAGCCGCCGTAAGTCCTCGCGCTGGGCCACTTCCAAAAACGCCAGGCAACCTACCACTAGCTGCTCCCAGGAATCCTCTAGCGAGCGCACCTGCTGATTGATGTGGTCTGTCATTTCTCGATAGGCTTCAGCTGCCACTGCGGTAAAAACACCACGCTTATCTTTGAACTGGTGATACAGCGCCCCACGCGTAATCCCCAATCCCCTGATGATTTCCTCGGTCCCAGTGGCCGCATAGCCCTGCTCTGCAAAAAGCTGACGAGCGCGATCCAAAATGGCGCGGCGCGTTTGTCGGGTTTGCTCGGCTTTAGTCAGGTTGGGCATAACGAAACAATTAACATTCAGACAGTATGTATCTTGACAACAAGAGTCAGTGCTTGCATATTAGATACATACAGATTGTATGTCTTAAAGGTAAGCCATGCTGAATACTCGTCCAGCCACGATCTCTGACCTGTCCTTCCTGGCCCAAATCATGTACGAAGCATCCCTGCCACCGCACAACCACAGCTTTTGGGATGAAATGCTGGAGGGGAGTCAGACCTCAGCTTTAGATTTTTTAGCAGCAGCTCTGACAGCTCGAGCGAGCAACTGGGGCAATGTAGAGGACTTCATAGTCGCTGAAATCGCAGGTGAGCCGGTGGCCGCTGCCGCTGGCTATCAGCCTAATTTTGAAGACTATCGACCGTTAAAGGTATCAGAGATCAGTGCGATTGCTAAAGAGCTAGGTTGGTCCCACCCCATAGAGGTAGAGGTTCGTCGTCGCTATACTCAACTCTTCAGCGATAATCCTCGCCCTGTTTTTCTCCACCCACAAGCACCTTGGATTATCGAGAGCGTAGCTGTTCTACCTGATGCAAGGGGCCAAGGTGTCGGCAAAACATTGCTGAGATCGCTACTAGAAGCTGGGCGCGACCAGGATCAATCCCATGCCGGAATCATGATTATTAACGGTAATGAGCGAGCTAGAAAAACTTACGAATCGCTAGGGTTCAAGCCCTATCAAACCTTTCATGCTGACTATTTTCGCGAACAGTTCGGCGTTGAATTTTCAGGGATCACCAAGTTTGGCTTATGCCTATCGTCGGAATTGGAGTGATGCAGATGAATAAAGTGAACGTTCCACACAAACACATGGTTCAGGTGGCTCAGGTCTCAGATGTACAGGCAGATGGGGTGATGGTGGTGCATGCTGAGGGACATGCGATGGTCTCCGACCGGCCTTCGGCCATCGCACTTTTCCACCACCAAGGGCAAATTTACGCTGTCGATAATCGCTGTCCTTATATGGGTTTTCCACTCCAAAAAGGCAGCGTTAAAAACTGTGTTCTCACCTGTCACTGGCACCATGCCCGCTTTGATCTGACCAGCGGGGGCACCTTTGATATTTGGGCGGATGATGGGCGGGCTTTTCCCGTAGAAGTACGAGAGGGACGTGTGTGGGTAGATCTCACTCCCCATACAAAAGCTAAGACCTATCAACATCAGCGATTAGTGGATGGTTTGGAGCAAGGTCTTTCCCTAGTCATCGCTAAGTCGGTGATTGCTCAGCTAGCTGCAGACGAGGGGCCAACGGCGGCGTTTCAAACCGGGCTAGATTTTGGCGTTCGCTATCGTCGCCAGGGCTGGGGGACCGGCCTCACGATTCATACCTGCATGATGCAGCTGAGGCCCCACTTGCATACGGACGACCGCCCGCGGGCGCTTTACCATGGACTGTCCGCCGTTGCCCGCGACTGTGCGGGTGAGCCACCCCGATTTGCGATCCAGCCTCTACCCAGTACGCCCGTAGATTTTCAGCTTCTCAAAGGATGGTTTCGTCAGTTCATTGAGGTGCGCGATGCCCAGGGTGCAGAGCGGTGTCTAGCCTCAGCGATTCAGGCTGGCGTTGAGACCACCCAGCTAGCAGACATGCTGTTCTCATCGGTTACCGACCATCGCTTTATTGATGGCGGACATGCCCTCGACTTTACCAATAAAGCCCTGGAGGCACTCGATCAGGTTCAGGGGGAAAATATAGAGGGTATCCTCACCAGTCTGGTGCGCAGCTATGCCCAGGCAGAACGGATGGAAGAGTCGAATGCCTGGCGCTACCCGATCGATTTGGTGGCTATTTTGGAGCGGGCTTTTGAGACTTTACCCGATGCGATCTCTGCTGGCAATGCCAAAAGAGAGAGTCAGGAGAATAGCAATGCCAGCGTCGAGCAGCTAATCCCTGTTTTGCTAGGGGATGATCCAGATGCGATCGCATCTGGGTTATTGAATGCGCTGCGCCAGGGCTGTACCGCCGATGACCTAGCTGGCGTCGTCGCCTACGCGGCTGCGCTGCGCATTGCCAAGTTTCAAACCAACAACGATTTTCGAGACTGGGATACCGCCCACCACACATTCACCTTTGCCAATGCTGTTCATCAGGGGCTGAAACGGGTGACGTCTGGCGAACTCTTGCGAGGGGTATTTGATGCGGCAATGGCAGTATATCTCAATCGATTTTTAAATGTCCCACCCGCCCGCTTGCCCGATCCAACCAAACGAGTTGAGGCCCCCGCTAAACTTCTAGACGAGCTGCCTGACTATCTCGACCGTCAGCAGCAGGTGAATGCCGCCGGAAATCTTGTGGGGACGTATCTCTACAGTGGTGGAGACCCGACTGCTTTGCTAACAGGTTTGGGTCGATTGCTGCTGCGGGAGGACCGAGATTTTCACACGATTCAAAACCTGGAGGCCGCTGTTCAACAATATCAACACTGGCAAAACCACGAGGCGGGGATTCATGTTTTGGTAGCAACCGCTCGATATCTAGCTGCCCACGCCCCTACCATGCGCGCTCAAGGGCAAACCTATGAGATAGCCGCACGTTTGCACAAAGGCGATCGCATGTATGAGGAAGATTGAATCTTGGAGTGATGTAAATGGATAAAACAAAGGTCGCAATTGTTACGGCTGCCAGCCGTGGTATCGGCGCTGGCTGCGCTAGAGAGCTAGCGACGCGAGGCTACAAAGTCTCACTACTGGCACGAAGCAAGCAAGTGCTAACGCTAGCGCAAGAATTAGACGGAATCGCCATACAGGGGTCGATGACAAAGTCCGACGACTTGGCAACCTTAGCGCAAACTACGCTTGATCGCTTCGGTCGAATTGATGCAGTTGTTAACAGCTTTGGCGATCCACCGCGTCTGGACCTGCTCGATATATCAGATGAGGTATGGACTGAGAACTTCGATCTGCTCTTTCTGAGCGTGGTTCGCCTGTCAAGGTTTGTCACCGAACCCATGCGTCGTCAGGGGGGTGGAGCAATCGTCAACATCTCGGCCTGCGATTCGCAAGAGCCTGATCTAGGGACGCCCTTCAGCGGTACGCTGCGGGCGGCAATGGAAGGGTTCACTAAGCTATACGCCAAGCGATACCGCAGAGATCGCATCCGAATGAACTCTGTTGCGCCTTTTTTTGTCGCTGACGGCATGGAAGAGCTAGAGGGTTGGGATGTACCCGATGACCTCATGTGGGGACGCCCAGCGACTCACGCAGAGCTAGCGAAGACCGTTGCTTTCTTGCTCTCAGACGATGCCAAATTTGTCACAGGTACCACGCTCAAGGTCGACGAAGCACGTTCTGCGGCAGTTTAGCTGAACACCTCATTTTCGATGTTTTTTGAATAAATTCCATTTCATTTAATTGGGTGCAATGGAGCAGTGACCAGAAATAGCTAGCAGTCTGTATGCATATATTTTGTGCTCCTCAAACCATGAATTTTGAGTTCTTAAACGGTCGTTAAACAATGGCAATCACAAAGGACGTTTTAATCGTAGGGGCAGGGCTTTCTGGATTGTACGCAGCTAGACTGCTGAAACAAGCCGGACTCTCTGTTGGGGTGCTTGAAGCGCGTAATCGTATCGGCGGCAGAGCACTCAGCGAGCAGTTGTCTAACGGGGAAACGGTTGATCTTGGAGCACAATGGATCAGCCCTCTTCAAAAGCGCATTTGGGCTTTAACAGAAGAGTTTGGGTTAGACAGACTTGAGACGAATACTCAGGGTAAAGCGATTGTCCAAGTGGGCGGACAGCTCCGTCGGGTATCTGGAAGAACGCCGCCGCTCTCTTGGTTTGGGTTGTTTGATGTCTGGCAGTTAAGCTGGCAAATGGAGCGTTTAGTCAGGCAAATTGATATCGACATGCCTTGGCAGCATCCGCAAGCGAGTAAGTTAGACCACATTTCATTCACGGATTGGCTGAAGCAGCAAACGATTACAAGTGAAGGCTACGACTATTGGCATCACATCGTTACATCAGGAATGTGTGCCGATCCCAGCAGCTTTTCACCATTGGAGGTGCTTCATCAGATTGCGTCCATTGGCGGACTGAATGCACTGGAGCAGGCGGATACTCATATTCTGGAACAAGGCACTCAGACGATTAGCAGGCGACTCGCCGAAGAACTAGGAGACTGCATCAGTTTGAGTTCGGGCGTCAGATCGCTCCAACAGACTGAGCGGGCCGTCAAAGCTACAACAGATGCAGGTGACTTCTATGGAAAGCGCATTATCTTGGCACTTCCTCCTCAGCTGATCTCGAAAATATCGTTTGACCAGACACTCACAAAATTTCCGAAACAAGAGAATCGGAATTGGGTACTCGGCAAAGTTATCAAACACGTCGTCGTATACGAGACAGCCTGGTGGCGCTCATCTGGACTCAGCGGCATCGCAGATACGCCATCCGAACCTATCGACTTTCTCGCAGACTCATCTATTGAAGGGAAGCGTACAGGCATTCTAGTCGCTTTTTCTAGCGGCCCTAACGCTATCAAGATGAATGAGATGGACAGTGAGACTCGCGAGGCAGTGGTTCTCGCTCATATTCAAAAAGTGCTGGGAAAGTCGCCGACTGAACACATCTACTTTCAGTCAAAAAACTGGACTGCAGAAACCCATTCCCGTGGCGGCTTCGCCTCACGCAGGCCGATTGGTGGCTGGACAAAACACAGAAGCTTGCTGACCGATTTCAGCTCACCGATTCACGTAGCAGGTACAGAAACTGCAACAGAGTGGCGCAGCTACATGGAAGGTGCGCTTCAGTCTGCGGAAAGGGCTAGCGCAGAAGTGATTGCTGCACTTATTTAGGTGTTCTCAAGACTTCAATCGCCAGCACAGGGAAAACGGCCCATCTAAGTAGGCGTTGACCTATGGCGGATACAGGCGCATTTTCCATCGGAATCGAATATTTGTCATTCCTTAGCAGAAGCCTGGGAGGCAGTCGTAGAGGCTCGGCGATCAGCGATGACGGCAGCGCAAGAGCATGGACTTGAGAGCGCAACAATTGCACAGCATGACAACATCAACCGAGTCAGAAAGATATTGTAGGCAGCAAAGCTGTAGCTTTTCAGAGCAGAGCTAGAGAAACTCGATATGTTGTGGCTGGCTCTGAGGGAACGACTTCACCTTTAAGGTGCTACAAAAGTGAGCATCATCACAGTGGATTTTAATTGGGTGCAAAAAACTGCTTGACTTAGAGTGCACTCTAACTTTTAAGGTATGTGCATGGAGCAGGCACTCAGCATTCAGCAAGTTGCTTCAGCCACGGGGCTAAGCTCTCATACCTTGCGCTACTACGAGCGCTGTGATCTGATCGCACCTATCCATCGAGATCAAAATGGTCACAGGCGTTACTCCGCACAGGATATTCGCTGGATTGAGTTCCTCACTAAGTTGCGGATGACAGGAATGCCCATTCGCCAAATCCAACAGTATGCGATGTTGCTGCGGCAGCAGCCTGATGCCGTACAAGAGCGTCGCGCCTTGCTGGAGGATCATCGACAAACGGTAATAGATACCCTACAAAAGCTGCAGGAAAACCTAGCCGTGATTGACTGGAAAATTCAACACTACAAAGATATCGAACAAAAGCTTGCAGACACCTTCCCTTCGCCAGATCATTCGCAGACAGAAGCCTGAAGGCCAGCATCAACCCACAAAATTAGTCATCAAGCTGGCGCTATTGTGAGCGGCTTGATAAGGAACAATACCCGTGCTTGAGTTCAGCCGCAGACGTTTCGTCACAGCAGGAGTAGTGGCTGTTGCTGGCCTAATAACAACTGTTCATCGCAAAGCCACAGGAACTAAAAAAACTATGCCCGCTGAGCAAAAGAAAAGTCTCGATACTCGAGCCTCTGAGCGTTATCGCCGAGGCTGGCAAAATCTGAAAAAAATTGACGGCGAGGCCGGTGAAAACGTCATTGAGAGCCTTCAGGATATTGCGCCTGATTTAGCACGCTACGTCATTGAGTTCCCATTTGGAGATATTTACGATCGCCCTGGATTAGATCTGAAGTCGAGAGAGATTGCCACCGTCGCAGCTTTAACAGCGTTGGGCAACGCTCAGCCCCAGCTCAAAGTACATATTCATGCCGCATTGAATGTGGGCTGTACGGCTGAAGAGATTGTGGAAGTGGTGATGCAGATGGCTGTCTACGCAGGCTTTCCGTCTGCGCTCAACGGCATGGCTGTGACGAAACAGGTTTTTGCTGAGAGAAAGATAAACCTACAAACTGGAGGATAAAACATGAAAACTCGAAAGTTAGGCCCAGAGTTAGAAGTCTCAGCCATTGGTCTCGGCTGTATGGGCATGTCTGAATTTTATAGCGGTCGAGATGAAGAAGAAGCGATCGCAACTCTCCACCACGCACTAGATCTCGGCGTCACCTTCCTGGATACCGCTGATATGTATGGTCCCCACACCAACGAACAGTTGATCGGGAAAGCTCTCAAAAATCGCCGAGATCAGGCTGTAATTGCAACTAAGTTTGGCGTTATCCGCACTGCAGACGGGGGCTTCGGCGGCATCAACGGGAAACCAGAGTATGTCCATCAAGCCTGTGATGCATCTCTTCAGCGGTTAGGGATAGAGGTTATTGATCTCTACTATCTGCATCGAGTCGATCCGACTGTTCCCATCGAAGAGACTGTTGGTGCGATGGCTGAGCTAGTAAAACAAGGTAAGGTCCGCTACATTGGCCTATCTGAAGCGGCACCTGAAACGCTGCGTCGTGGACATTCAGTACATCCCATCACAGCGCTGCAAACAGAATATTCACTGTGGAACCGCGAGCCAGAGGATGAAATCATTCCGACCGTTCGTGAGCTGAAGATTGGTTTTGTTCCCTATAGTCCGCTAGGTCGAGGCTTTCTGTCTGGTGCAATTCAAAGCCTAGATGATTTAGCAGAAGATGACTACCGCAGACATTCTCCTCGGTTTCAGGGTGAGAACTTTGATAGGAACCTAGAGGTGGTGGAGCAGGTGAAAGCTATTGCCCAAGAGAAGGAAGTGACGGCTAGCCAACTCGCGATCGCATGGCTCCTAGCGAAAGGTCACGATATCGTCCCAATTCCGGGCACCAAACGCCGTCAGTATCTAGAAGAGAATGTGGCGGCTGTGAAGATAGAGCTAACCTTTGCTGAGCTGAAGCGGATTGAAGCAGTTGCGCCCCAGGGAGTTGCGGCGGGCGATCGCTATCCTGACATGAACAGCGTTAATCGCTGAGTCTACTTTTGAGCAAACAACACTCCCCGGTAGCCGACAGTTTGTAAACCCAAAAGGGGATATAGCAAAGCTATAAAAAGATCAGTGAGATAAGATCTAGCTACAGTACAAATCCAGAAATAACTATGGCCATTAAGCGCGAGTTTTACATGATGGTGGAACAGGATGAAGATGGAGTATTTGTTGGTGAAATTCCTCAACTAAAAGCTTGCTATAGCCAAGGTAAAACGCTTGATGAACTCGTGGAGAATATCAAAGAGGTCATTGAGATGTGTTTAGAGGAGGAAGAACTTGACGAAAGCTCTCAGTTTGTTGGCGTTCAGAAAGTAACGATTTAATGCCAAAACTGCCAACCGTTACAGCAGAAAAATTAATTTTAGTATTGAAGAAGATTGACTTTGAAATTGTGCGACAGCGTGGGAGCCATGTGAGGATGAAGCACCCTAATGGTCGGGTTGTTACAATACCTGTACATTCTGGGCAGGATCTTGGAAAAGGTTTACTGCGGAAAATACTCCGAGATGCTGAGCTTAGTCGAGAGAATTTTATCAACTTGCTAGGCTGAATGCTTCTAATAGCCTGACATTTGTCATCGGGATTTAAGCGTTCTCCTTAAGTGATAATCAACAATCTTGCCCAAGAAGCACCGTCATACTGGTCGCGTGATTTCCCGAGCTAGCTGTCGGGCCAAGCCTTCATCGCAAACACTGCCATGCTACGCACAGCATCTAAGCTATTTTGCCCCCTGGCTAGGACAGCCATGCCCTGAATAACTCCGTTATAAAACTGGGCTAACCCACGAATATCCGTTTTGCGGGTCAGATCACCATCGGCCACTGCCCGCTCTAATCGCCGATAAATCATCTCTTCGTTTTGAGTATGGATCTGCCGGATGCGATCGCAAATCGAAGCCTGCAGCACTTGACAATCCACAGAACTATTGACGATCAGGCAGCCTAGTCCGTTGGACTTGATATGACATTCCGCAGTTTGAGCCAGAAACCGCTCCATTGCCTTTTTACCATTCGCCTCTTCACTCAGCGTTGCTTGAGCACTACGAACATAGCTTTCCCTATACCGCTCAATTGCACGTAAAAAAAGCGTCTCTTTGTTACCAAACGCTGAATACAGGCTAGGTCTCTGGATACCCATTGCCGCCGTCAAGTCGTCGAGAGTGGCTGCCTCGTATCCCTTGACATAGAAAACTTCCACAGCCTTATCTAAAGCTGCATCAACACTGAATTCTCGTGGTCTGCCTGTTTTGCTCACGGTAAATTAGAACTTGACTTTTTTACTGTAGGGTACACAATAGTTTTGTATCAAACAGTATGAAACTCTTCTCAAGCATCTTCAACTGCATTTGAACCCTTTCCTCAACTACAAAAGGAGTCCATTCATGACTGAACTGAACGGGAAGAAAGCTTTGGTTACCGGAGGGAGTCGCGGGATTGGAGCTGCGATCGCAACCCACCTCGCAGTGGCGGGGGCTGATGTTGCGATTACATACCACCATTCCTCTGCTGCGGCAGAAGAAACGGTCGTCCAGATCCAACGAGCTGGCCGTCGGGGCACAGCCATTCAGGTGGATGCGGCTCAATCAGAAAGCGTCATCGCCGCCGTCAATGAAACCGTCAGCACATTGGGCGGTTTAGATATCTTGGTCAACAACGCTGGCATCTTTGAAATGAAGCCCGTTGGAGAGACAACCTTAGAGGACTTCGACCGCATGGTGGCCGTCAACGTTCGCGCGGTATTCGCGGCAGTCAACGAGGCCGTAAAGCAGATGGGGAGCGGGGGACGAATTATCAATATTGGCAGCGTCAATGGAGACGTGATGCCCTTTGCCGGTGGCTCCCTCTATGCCATGAGTAAGGGAGCTGTAGCCGCAATGTCTCAAGGCTGGGCGCGGGACTTAGGCCCTAAAGGCATTACGGTGAATACCATTCAGCCCGGACCAATCGATACTGATATGAATCCTGCCGATGGCGATTTTGCAGAGTCACTCAACGCAATGACGGCACTGGGACACTATGGTAAACCCAAAGATATTGCCGAGCTAGCCACTTTCCTGGCCAGTCCGCGTGCTGCATACATTACGGGCGCGGCTCTCAACATTGATGGGGGGCTGACCGCGTAGTCCAATCTCAGGCATTCGTAAGTTCTCTATCTTTCAAAAAAGCATGTCTATCCCCTACAAAACAGCTCTGATTGTCGGTGCCGGTGATGGCCTCAGTGCATCTCTGGCTCGTACTTTTCACCAAGCCGGACTATCGATTGGGCTGGCGGCCCGCAATACTGATAAGCTCAGCGCTTTATCCAATGAAGTGAAGGCCCAGACATTTAGCTGCGATGCCGCTCAACCCGCCTCTGTCACTAGCCTGTTTGAGTCCGTCGAGGTGCAACTCGGAACACCTGATGTTGTGGTCTACAATCCCAGCGCTCGATCCCAAGGACCTTTGATTGATCTCGATCCAGCAGCCGTTGAGCAGGCGCTAGCGGTTACCGCCTACGGTGGGTTCTTGGTTGCTCAGCAGGCCGTCAAACGAATGCTGAAGCTAGGTCCTGGTGCCGTATTATTTACTGGGGCATCAGCTAGCATCAAAGGATATCCACGTTCGGCTCCCTTTGCGATGGGTAAGTTTGCGCTCCGGGGTTTAGCCCAAAGCATGGCTCGTGAGCTGGCACCGCAGAATATCCATGTGGGTCACTTTGTTATTGATGGTGCCATTGGTAACCCAGGGGTGTCGCAGTCAGCCGGTCAACCAGACGCTTTTTTGGACCCAGATGCGATCGCAACCACCTATCTGCACCTCTTACAGCAGCCGAGAAGCGCCTGGACTTGGGAGGTTGAGCTGCGACCGTGGGTTGAGAAGTTTTAACAACGTTGATATCGCATTGAGCCACCAACAAAATGTTTACCAGTCATACCTCTAAGTTTTGGAATGATCGCTATGGCGACTCTAACTACATTTACGGAACGGCCCCCAATCAATTTCTGACTCACCAGCAACACCGTCTCAAATCAGGAATGAACGCTCTTGCCGTCGGAGATGGAGAGGGACGTAATGGAGTCTGGCTGGCCCAGCAAGGACTCCGAGTCTTATCGGTTGATCTCTCGGCAGCGGGTCTCAAAAAGGCGAAAGCGTTAGCAACTCAGCACAATGTTCAACTGCAAACGGACTGTGTTGATCTCGCCACCTGGGCGTGGCCCCAAGACCAATACGATCTGGTCATCTCCATCTATCTCCATCTGTCTCCAGAGCTTCGTCCGCAAATTCATTGGGCAATGCTCAGTGCGCTCAAGCCTGGTGGGCTGTTAATCCTCGAAGCATTCAATCCTCAGCAAATTGAATATCAGCACCAGTACGATTCCGGTGGTCCTAAAATCCCAGAAATGCTCTATACGCCTGAGCTGCTACGGCAAGATTTTGCAAACGCAGAGGTGCTGGAGCTGACGGAAACCATAACAGACTTGAGCGAAGGAGAAGGTCATCATGGGCAAGCCTCCGTCGTGCGTTTGGTGCTGCAGAAAAAGGCTGCTTAGTTTAGCTTTGCTTCTCTAGAGCGTCATGCCCTGGTCTTTTTTGCGATCGCAATTACAACACCGTTCTCAACCTCTAGAGAGACGTTCCCAAAACCAGTTGCCATGAGACTGTCTTCAACCCAATCTGGAGAAAGACGTAGCTTGCGATAGAAGCTCTTATTCAGGCTCCATTGATCATCAACATTTTTGTAGAGCAGATCATGCACTTTTACTGTCTCCGGTTCATACTCCAAGAAACAGGTGAAAATCTTGCTGTCATCTTGCTTGACTGGAATGAATCGATCTAAACTCTCAAGCTCTTTTGAAAGGTCGCGAAAGGTGATCACAAATCGTCCCGGGATTTCTAAATGATTGAATACCTTACTGAATAGCTCACGAACCTGATCTTTTGACTCAAGATGAAGCAGGGTATCCGTCATACAGACAATCAACTCCGGTACCGCAGATATGTAACTTGTGAAGTTAAGCATGTCGCCACGTACTGTCGCCACGTACTGTCGCCACCCTTCCTGTCGTGTCGTTGGCTTTTAGTTGTGCAAGCAAGTGCTCGTCCAAATCGATAGCCGTTACTGCAAAACCCTTCTCAGCCAAGGGAATACTTTGAAAGCCGCATCCTGAACCCAAGTCAATCGCAACGGCAGTCCCCATCGGGTGTATGGAATGGGTCTTAAAAAAGCTTCGATTCTTTGGGAGCTGCGCCTCAAATCCACCGAACATCCAGGAATAGATATCAGATAGAACATTTTGGTAATGATCTTGAACTGTTGCCATACACTTTCAACGCAAAGCCTGCACGCGTGAGGAACTCAACTCAAGTTGAGAGAGCCAAGTCATAGAGGTAATCTGGCATGTACGAGCGAGCAAAGTCAAAAATTGTCTATACCGTAGCGATCTTGCCAACCTCAATTCTGACAGGTGTCACACCTATCGCAAATATCGCAAGGCCTTTGATTTCTCTGACAGCAAGCTCAATACCTCAAAGCGTACTGACTGTGGGTAACTCTTGGGCAATAGCGATCAGGTGAGCTCGCATCCATTCATGGGCTGGATCTATCTGTTTGCGTTCATGCCACATTATTTGTAGGAAGGCAGGTGCAATTTTGATCGGTAGCTCTGTAATGTGCAAGTTTGCTTGAAAGGGACTCCGTTCTACCATGCGTGAAGGCATCGCAGAGATCAGGTCAGAGCCTGCGACTAGTTCTGGCACCAGCGTGAATTGGTTCACCGTCAGAGCGATGCGGCGGCTCAAATCTATTTCTCTTAACTGCTCATCAATAAAGCCTGTTGCTTCTCCCGTCAGGGTCACGAGGATATGATTGACCTTAATATATTGCTTGAGAGTCAGTTTTTTGCGGGCTAGGGGATGGTCTTTGCGCATGATACAGACATAGCGATCGCACATCACCTCCTGTACTCTGAGCCGAAGAGTCGAGCGATAAAACCGGCCTATCGCCAGATCAATTTCAGACTGTTCGAGGAGCTTTGCTGCATTGATATTGGTGTTAGGGACGATGCGGATATTAATTTGGGGTGCGGTTTGGGCCAGAATCGGCAGCAGTTTTGGTAAAAAGAGAGCCACCGTATAGTCAGCCGCAGCCAGCGTAAATGTTTGAGTAGACGCAGCCGGTTCAAACGCAGGGGGCGAGAGTGCCTGTCGAATATGGATCAATCCCTCACGAATCGGCTCCCAGAGTTCTAAGGCTTTCGGCGTAGGGCTCACGCCGCTCGGAACTTTCAAAAACAAATCATCGTTCGTAATCCGTCGCAGTCGCCGGAGCGCGTGACTCACTGCAGGCTGGGTCATGTTCAATCGTTCAGCAGCACGACTGACGTTTAGCTCCATCATCACGGCTTCAAAGATATGGAGCAGGTTGAGATCGATCTGATTATGCACTGAATTCATAACAATCATAATAATCATGAATTAGACATTATGATACAGCCTTTTTATAGTTGAGATGTAGCAACGCAGAAAAACCACTGTATTCAAGAGATTTACGATTTTGGAGAGGTCTGTGACAAGTGTCAAACACCACAGCAGCTTTGGTAATTAGTAAGACGAGAGCAGTGAAGCAAGCGTCTATCCAAGTATTGTTTCAGGACAGCACCGATTGGCAGATCAACACTTGTCTCCAATCTTCTGCGAACGAAACAGTGCAGAGGAAGGGCGAGTGAAGAATTACTGAGCGTTTAGGAAAAGATGGTGCAACAGTCATCGTTGACCATGTCCATAGTCCTGACAGAGCTCAATAGATAGTCGACCAGATGAGTATGACGGCGAGCGTATTCTCGTGAATGGCGGGGCAACAAGACCCGTTTTAAATATCAACGATAGGCAGAGCAAGGAACCATGCAACGAATTCTAGTCATCGGCTCAACAGGAGCGATGGGATCGTCTGTCATCCGCGCACTAGTTGCGGATCAATCGCGAGACTGCCGTATATTGGCGATGACTCGGAATCCTTCGAGCGATTACGCGAAACAGCTTGGAAAATTAGATCCGCAGCGTATCGAACTGATTGAGGGCGATCTCGATGATGAATCGAGTGTAAAAGCTGCGATGGAGGATATCGATACTGTCTTTTGCAACACCGCATTTTTCGCATCGGGCAGCGTTGATGGTGAGCGGGCTCATGCCCACGTCGCAATTGAAGCGGCTCGCCAGGCCGGAGTCAATCACTTCATCTACTCATCGCTCGACCCGGCAAGTCGCTTATCTGGTGGTCGATGCTGCGTCCCGCATTACGATGCTAAAGCATCCATCGAGGCCGACATTGATTACCGCCGCTCTGATGAATTCATGCGGCAGGTTGACGATGGTTGGTTCAGCAATCATGTCAGCGTGCTGGTGACCTGTCCGTATATCGAAAACTTCTATGACTTTTTTACTCCCGAAGATGGAGAATTGCCCAATGCTCGTGTAGGAAAGATTTTCCGTGGTCCCATCATCGGAAGCGGCATCTGGCAGATGGTTGCATTAGAAGATATTGGCTACTTTGCCCGCATGATGGTGGATGATCGTCAAACTTGGGGGGGACGAACGCTGCGAATTGCATCAGAAGAAGCCACGATGCATGAGATTGTCAGTACGTTCGAAGAGGTCACTGGAATCCCCGCTGTATACCAGCCGATGACCGAACAGGAGTTTCTCAATTCGGGCCTGCCGAACGCTCACGACCCCCTGAACAACATGCTGATCTATCGAGACGGCTTCTTCGAGCAGCGTAATTTCGAAGCGCTACGAAAACTACATCCGGGCCTCAAGTCATTTCGAAAGTGGCTCCATGAAACAGGCTGGCGCGGTGAAGCGCGCAGTATGCGCAAGACTCCCCCAACTGGCTAAAAATCAACTTGATGGAAGAGTATCTTCGGATTCAGCATCAGCAAAAAAACAAGGCCGACAGCTTGTCTGAGATAGCGCCAGTTGGTATGAGCAAAACAACGTACAAGACAGTGCTTAAACACAACTCAACCATGATTTATCCGTCATGGATCAATCCAAAATTCTGATAGCAGTCTTTTGCAGTACCCACCTTTGAGCGGAAACGACCGCTGCTTGCAATATCCAAGAAGGCTGAGAACTCATTCGACAATTTATACGCATTTTCTGCTGAGGAGACATTGATGATGAAACTGAATCACCTATTTGCAACTGCTCTGGCTACCACAGGGATGATGTCTGTGGTCGTATCTATCTCACCCAAAGCCTTGTCGCAAAACGTCATCGCAGAAACAGTCTCTAAATCACAATCAGCACTTGACGTCATGACAGGTGACTCTGATGAAGGCACCTTCACTAATTTAATTAACGCTTACGCAGTCGCCTGGTCGTCCGAAGACGGCACGCTTGATGTTGATGCAGTTCGGGTTCTTTATGCCGAGGATCCAGACCTAGTGTTTTACGACGCAATCTTGCCTGAGAGATTTGTGGGTTTTGAAGATATGCGGCAATCAGGAGAAGAATTATTTGCCAACCTGAAAATGATGAAATTAACCCCCACAGGTGATCTAGATATTCGTCGTTATGGTGACGATCTGGCTTGGACAACTACAGTCATGAATTTGGATGCTCAAACCAATGATGGGAAGAAAATTGCTTTTCCCATGCGCCAAACAGCAATTTGGCAACGGCGAGGAAGCAGTTGGACGATGATCCACGAGCATGTTTCAGCACCGATTGGTACTGGTACCAGCAATTCAGAGAACAGAGAGTAATGATGAGGGAGACCTACTGGCGGGGTGAAGTCCATGCAGTGTAGAAGCATTCCATCACTGGCGGTGAGTAGTGCTGGCACCCCAGTCAGACAGCACAATTCGATAAACAGATAAGGGAAAAACATCATGACCACTCAGCCCAATATTCTTGTTTTAGGCGCAACGGGAAAAGTTGGAAGTGAAGCGCTGCGTCAGCTCCAGCTTGCAGGGGATAGCAACCCCATTGCCGCTGTTCGCTCACCAGAAAAAGCCAGGGCGTTTCAAGACCAGGGCATCAAAACGGTCATTCTTGATCTAGACAAACCTGAAACCCTAGAACCTGCACTGGAAGGTATCAATCGCGCTCTGCTGCTCACCGGCTACACCGTTGATATGCTGCGCCAAAGCAAGCGCTTTGTGGATGCAGCCAAAACCACAGGCGTTCAGCACATTGTCCACATTGGGGCATCCACCGCACCCACCAACGAAGTCGCCCACTGGGGCTGGCATCAACTGGTGGAAGCCTATATCGAAAAGCAGGGTTTTAGCTATACCCACTTGCGCCCGGAGGCTTTCATGCAAAACATTACTGGCCCTGGCTACCGCTGGATGGATGGCACCGTCATTCGTCACTATGTGGGCAATGCCCGCTGGAGCTGGATTGACTGCGATGACTTGGCATTGGTGGTCGCCCATGCCCTACGAGAGCCAGAGAAATATGCTGGGCAGGTGATTCCGCTAGGCTATGATGCCAAGACCTTTGATGAAATTGCAGACATTTTTACGCAGGTGACAGGGCAAACATTCACCGCTGAAGCTCGCCCGCCGGAAGAGTTCTTGGAAAATTCTTTAGCTGCCGGAGCTGACCCAGCCTACATCAACTGTGTCTACACACAATTCAAGCTGAATAACGAAGATGCCATTCCTAATGCAGATGCTACCTTCGATAATTTTGAAGCAATTACCGGGCGTAAACCGATGACCTGGCGTGAGTTTGCTCAGCAGCATCATGAGCAATTGGTGGCTGAAGCTTAGCTGTTGATGCGATCGCAAACGAGAGAAGCAGAGTGGCAGAATGACCACACCTGGAAGCAGTGAGCATAAGGAACAATCATGAAAGCAATTTGGTATGAACAGCCGGGCGAAGCTAAAGAGGTACTGCACTACGGTGAGATGGAAACCCCTGAACCAGGACCGGGTGAAGTCCGAGTTGCCGTCAAAGCCTCTGGCATCAATCCATCAGATACAAAATTCCGCAGCGGCTGGATGGGACTCAAGCAGCCTTATCCCCGCACGATTCCCCACAACGACGGGGCAGGCATCATTGATGCGGTGGGTGAAGGCATTGCATCTGATCGAGTCGGAGAGCGCGCTTGGATTTACGAAGCCCAGCGGGGGCAAGCCTTCGGTACGGCTGCAGAGTTCGTTGTTATTCCTGCCCATAAAGCCATTCCCATGCCAGAGAATCTAAGCTTCGCTGAGGGGGCAAGCTTGGGTGTACCCGCGATGACCGCTCACTTTCTGATCTTCAGCGATGGACCTGTAAACGGCAAGACCGTTTTGATTCATGGAGGTGCGGGTGCTGTAGGTATGTACGCTATTCAACTGGCTAAGTGGGGGGGCGCAACTGCGATCGCAACCATCAGCAACAACGAGAAAGCCGAAGTTGCCCTTGCAATGGGGGCTGATCACGTCATCAACTACAACACAGAAAACGTGAAGCAGCGAGTCATAGACATTACCGAAAAGCGCCGTGTGGAACGGATTGCTGATGTGGCCCTAGCCACTAACATAGAGCTGAACGCTTCTTTGATTAGACCCAACGGCGTGATTGCTGCCTATGAATCCGGCAACAGTCCTACCGTTGAAATTCCGTTCTATGACTTGCTGTATAAAAATGCCATGCTAAGGACCGTATTGGTCTATGCCATGAGTGATGAGGCCCATGCAGCAGCAGCACAGGGGATTAATGATGTGATCGCAAATGGCGCCCTCAAATCTCTCATTGCTGCACGCTATGCCTTAGACGAAACAGCGACAGCCCATGACGCAATGGACAGCGGTAAGTTAATCGGTAAAGTCATTGTCGACATTGCTTAAGCACCCAGGGACAACCCACCTCCGCCACCTATTTTCAGGCATTATCAGATGAGAGATTTTGCTGCATCTGTCAGATCAGCTCCCTAACTGTTGCTCTAATCGCCGACTGGCTAAAGACATCAAATAACAAAACCCAAAGTAGACCAACCCAATCACCAGATACACTTCGGCGTAGCGTCCAAGAAAGTCAGGCTGTGACAGGATCGAACGGGCAATGCCGGTCAGCTCCACAAGCCCCACAATAGAGAGCAATGACGTATCTTTAAACAGGCCAATAAACTGGCCCACAATGGCAGGAATCACGGCTCGCAAAGCCTGGGGAAGAACCACCAGCCCCAACGTCAGCATCGGATTTAAGCCCAACACTTGAGCCGCCTCCGTTTGGCCTTTGGGCACAGACTGCAGGCCACCGCGAACGTTTTCAGCTAGGTAGGCGGCACTGAAGAGCGTTAAACCTGCGATCGCACGGACCACTGCATCTAATTCAAGCTGAGCGGGCAACACCAACGGCAGCATCACTTGGGCCATAAACAAAACGCCAATTAAAGGCAAACCCCGAATCACTTCGATGTATAAAATCGAGAGCGTTCGAATAATGGGCAAATCGCTCCGTCGCCCTAGGGCCAGCAGCACCCCCAGCGGGAAAGACAGCACAATGCTCAAAGCCGCCATCAAGAGCGTCAATAACAGTCCGTTCCAGAGGTTGGTGGGCACAGGCGTTAAGCCCAGACCGCCGCTTAGCAGCCAAACAACGACCAAGAAAGTAGAGAACCAAAGAAGGGGTAGACCCCGATTAAGCTGGCCGGGAGGGAGGTGCGATCTCAACCCTCCCCCGGCAAAATATCCAATAACTGCAGTTACCCCGATCATTAATATCCACAGTAGAGAAGCAGAATCAGCTTGCCAAAGAGCCGCCAAAGCGACAGAGCCAAGCAAAGCAAAGGCCATGATCGTCAATGCTTGACGACTGAACTGCTGTACCACCCCCCAAGATAGGCTCACCACAGCCACCACAAGGCATAGCGCACCCCAGACCCGCCACAGTTCAGTAATCGGGAAGCGCCCCACCAAGAATAGACGCAGATTCACAGAGATGACGGACCACTGGGCCTGTAAAATCGTCCAGTGGATAAAGCCGATGCTGCCCTGTACCAGAACCCATATACATAGAAGCGTCAGGACAACGTTGTACCAAGTGCTAAATAGATTACGCCGCAGCCACAGCCAAGCAGCCTCAGGAGAAGGAAGCGTTTTCATCGTTCCACCAGTTGAATGCTGCGATTGTAGAGGTTCATCAGGAGCGAGATGAGTAGGCTGATAGTGAGATAGGTTGCCATCAGCAATAGTAAGACCTCTACGGCTCGACCCGTCTGGTTAAAGGTGGTTGAGGCCACCGCATAGATATCAGGGAAGCCAATTGCGATCGCAAGACTCGAATTCTTCGCCAAATTCAAATACTGGCTGGTCAGCGGCGGCACAATCACCCGCAACGCCTGCGGAAAAATCACCAGACGCATTGTGATACCAGGCTTTAGGCCCAGCGCCTGAGCCGCCTCCCGCTGCCCCTGATTGACGGCGGTAATGCCAGCACGAACAATCTCAGCAATAAAGGCTGCCGTATACAACGTTAGCCCCACCAACAACGTGGCAAACTCTGACGACAGCGTTAATCCCCCCGTTGCCCGCCCTGCCGTCACTTGCGGCAGCGAAAGGGTTAAAGGAGCCTGCTGGGTCCAGATGCGCGCGATGAAGATCGAAAGTGCGATCGCACCTAGAGGCCAAGTCTTCAACTGTCCGGGGCGTCCCTGCTCAAGCTGCTGTCGAGCCTGACGCTTCCACAGGAAGACCGCGCCGATCCCCCCCAGTAATAAACAAAGGCTCCAAACGCCCGTAGCAGAATTGATCTGCAGCCACGGGATCAAAATGCCTTGATTACTTAATAGGATCGGTCCCGGCCACTGAATTCGATCGGAAAAATTCGGCAGCGCCAGAAACACCGCAAAGTACCAAAACAAGAGCTGCAGCAATAGCGGCGTATTTCGCAAAACTTCGACGTAGACTAGGGCGAGCTGCCGCACCAGCCAATTATTAGACAGACGGGCGATCCCCACCGTGATCCCGACAACGGTGGTCAAAACTAGACCAGTCCCCATTACTTTCAATGAATTCAGCAGCCCCACCCACAGCGCCCGAGCGTAGAAATCCGTGGGCTGGTAGGCAATCGGCGTTTCGCCAATGCTGAATCCCGCCTGTCGTTCTAAGAAGTCAAAGCCAAAGGGCAGATTCAAACGCTGCAGGTTAAGGGCTAAATTGAGGCCCAAATAAAGAATTCCGTAGCCCACCAAGAGGAGAACAACGGCCTGTCCACCCCAGCGCCACCATCGCGGCGAAAGCCTGCGACGCGAATTTATGCTCATACGGCTCTTCCTACCCTTGGTTTAGCCTCGAAATATTCAAGACCGTAGGCATCATACTATTCTGGAGTTCAGCCGTCCGCTTAATTCAGCCGCCATTGCTCTCGCAGATCTCTGGCTTTCGCAATTCAACAGCGGCGATGGACCTACGCCAGAGTCGGACCCACTATGACCCTAGATTTCAGAAATCTAAATATGCTGTGGTCCTCATTGCTGATCGAGACCTTGCAGCGTCTGGGGTTAGAGACCACCATCATTTGCCCCGGCTCTCGGTCTGGCCCTTTGGCCGTTGCAGCAGCGGAACATCTCCACATCGAAGCAATCCCCATCCTTGATGAGCGCTCTGCCGCATTCTTTGCCCTAGGCCTGGCCCGCCGCACCGGCATCCCCGTCGCTCTAATCTGCACCTCTGGAACGGCAGGAGCCAACTTCTATCCCGCTATTATTGAGGCCCACGAAGGTCGAGTGCCGCTGTTGATTCTCACCGCCGACCGGCCACCGGAACTGCGTCACTGCCATGCAGGGCAGGCCATTGATCAGGTAAAGATGTTCGCCCATTACCCGAGCTGGCAGGCCGAATTGTCTTTACCTAACCCTGAACCGGAGCGGCTGGCCTATCTGCGGCAAACAATGGTGTATGCCTGGATGCGATCGCAACGTCCCACCCCAGGCCCCGTCCATCTCAATATTCCTTTCCGTGATCCCCTAGCGCCAATCCCAGATCTCAAAACCCAGTCTTTAGCATCAGGGTTTGATGCTGAGCATTTCTTTGCAGCAGTTCAGACGCAGCCAACCCTAGCTCGGGTCAAAATTCCTGAGACGATCTGGGCACAGTGGCGGCAGTGTGAGCGGGGCATCATTATTGCGGGTCCAGCTCAGCCTCTGCAGGCTAAAGAATATTGCGTTGCGATCGCAACCCTTGCTCAACACCTCAATTGGCCGATCCTCGCGGAAGGTCTTTCTCCCCTGAGAAACTTTGCTCACCTCAATCCTCTATTGGTGAGCAGCTATGACCTGATGCTGCGCAATTCAGACCTGGCCCATCGTCTGACTCCAAATTTCGTGATTCGCATCGGCGAACTTCCCACTAGCAAAATCCTTAGATCCTGGCTACAAAAGACCGATCCCCTGCAGTGGTTAATAGCGCCTGAGCACCACAATCTTGATCCCCTACACAGTCGAATCAAGCATCTTCCGCTCAGCATTCAGCAGCTAGCAGAGGCTCTACCGCGACCGCCTATAGCCCAGGATCAATCGGAACAAGATAGAAGTGCGAACGCCTATATCAAACAATGGTTGACGGCAGATCAAGAAACCCGTCAAGACGTTGAGCAAACTCTGGCAAAAACAGATGAACTTTTAGAGCCCAAAGTCTCGTGGGTTCTTTCTCAATATTTGCCCTCCCACACGCCGCTGTTCATCGCTAACAGTATGCCGGTACGAGACGCAGAATCTTTCTGGCAACCAAACGATCTCAACATTCAGCCCTACGGCAACCGTGGCGGAGCCAACGGCATTGACGGAACACTTTCGACGGCTTTAGGCATTGCCCATCGCCACCGTCCCACCGTCCTACTCACCGGAGACTTAGCCCTACTCCACGACACCAACGGCTTTTTGCATTCGCTGGAGGGACATCTAACAATTATTTTGATCAATAACAATGGGGGCGGCATTTTTGAGATGCTCCCCATTGCTCAGTTTGATTCTACTTTTGAAACTTTTTTCGCCACACCCCAGCAGGTTGACTTTGCCCAACTGGGTGCGACCCATGGTGTTGCCCATACATGCATTCAGTCTTGGGAGCATCTAATTCAATTGATCAATCCGCTGCCAACAGAGGGCATACGGGTGCTGGAAGTGAGATGCGATCGCAAGTTAGATACCCAATGGCGACGGCAGCAATTCCAGCACTTTAGCGACATCAAATTCACTTGAAAACAAAAGCAAACTGCTCGGGCACCATGATTAGCACCCGAGCAGCCTCAGGCCCTAGACAATCTGAATATTGTCCGCACCCAAGTTGGCTTTGTTGCTTAGCGTCGCTAGCAGCGTTTGATCGCCAGCACCGCTGCCGTCAGCATCAAAGAACAGCTCACCGGAGCTGCGATTGTAGACAAACCGATCGTTTTGATCTGCAGCCGCCGAACCTAATGTAAACGCAGAATCTGAAAGCGTTCCAAGCGATAGTCCCTCGAAGCCACTGGCGAGCAGTTCAATTGAATCATCCGCAACAGAGAAATCCTCAATAATATCGGCACCATCAGCAGACGACTCAAACCGGAAGATATCGGATCCAAGTCCTCCTGAAAGCAAATCGTTATTTGATCCTCCGATAAGAAGGTCATTATCTCTCCCACCTCGGAGCGTATCGTTGCCAATGCCACCATAGAGAGTGTCATCCCCCGTACAACCGAACAGCAGATCCTGTCCCATTTCACCTAAGACAAGATCACCACCGCTAGAGTCATTGCCGCCAATGAGCGTGTCATTACCGAAGCCCCCTCGTAGCAGATCGGCCCCGTTCGCACCAAAGAGCGAATCATTACCGCTGCCGCCATCAAGGATGTCGTTGCCAAAACCAGCATTGAGCGTATCGTTACCGTCTCCACCCTCTAACGTATCGTCACCATTACCACTCCAGAGATAGTCATTGCCGCTGCCGCCGAGGAGTAAGCCATTGCCATCGCCATCTTTGACCACATCATGGCCTGCCCCACCATCAACGGTGTCGCGGCCTGCCCCACCCCAAAGAGAGTCATCACCACCACTGCCTTCAAGGAGGTCATTGCCAGCACCGCCATTGAGCGTATCGTTACCCGCATGAGCCATCAAAATATCGTCGTCATCACCGCCACGAAGGTCGTCATTGCCCATGCCGCCACTCAAAAGATCCGCTCCGGTGCCGCCGCCAAGCGTGTCGTTTCCGGCATTGCCGTAGAGCGTATCATCGCCCGTGCAGCCAAACATCAAGTCATCGCCAGCGCCACCAAATAGCAGGTCACCGCCACTCGAATCATTACCACCAATCAGCGTATCGTCTCCCTCACCACCATTAAGGATATCGGAGCCGTCGCTGCCACCTTTGAGGCTATCGTTACCAAAGCTACCGATCAATGAATCATCACCACTGCCGCCATTGATATTGTCATTACCAACACCGCCGTAGAGCGTATCATCACCTGTGCAGCCAAACATTAAATCATCACCGGCTTCGCCAAACAGCAAGTCACCGCCAGGAGCATCATTGCCGCCAATCAATGTATCGTCACCGTCACCGCCGTAAAGGATGTCAGAGCCAGTCCCACCATTAAGGCTGTCGTTACCTATACCCCCAACTAACGAGTCGGCCCCAGCACCGCCAGAGAGGGTATCGTTGCCCTCACCACCGAAAAGAGAATCAATACCGCTGCCACCATTTAGACTGTCATCACCGATACCGCCATATAGCGTGTCATCTCCTGTACAGCCAAACAATAAATCATTACCAGCTTCACCAAAGACCAGGTCGCCACCAGCAGAATCATTACCACCAATTAGCGTGTCATTGCCCTCACCACCGCGAAGCACATCAGAACCGTCGGCACCAAACAGAGAATCATCACCATCACCACCCTCAAGGATGTCGTTGCCAGCACCAGCATTGAGCGTATCGTCGCCGATTCCGCCCTCTAGCGTATCGTCACCATTACCGCTCCAAAGCGAATCATTGCCGCTACCGCCCAGCAGTAAACCGTTACCATCGCCATCGCCGACAAAGTCGTTGCCACTACCGCCATCAACGGTATCAAGGCCGGAACCACCCCAAAGGGAGTCATCGCCTGCACCACCTTCAAGGAGGTCATCGCCATTTTTACCACCGTTGAGAGTATCATCACCTTCTTGACCTTGCAGCGTATCGTCGCCGCCACCGCCAAACAAGAGGTCATCGCCCAAGCCACCCATCAACAGGTCAACACCAGCACCACCATCTAGCGTGTCATCACCGATGCCGCCATCCAAGGTGTCATCACCTGTACAGCCAAACAACGAATCATTGCCAGCTTCACCAAAGACCAGGTCGCCACCAGCAGAATCATTACCGCCAATTAGCGTGTCGTTGCCCTCACCACCGCGAAGCACGTCAGAACCGTCGGCGCCACCAAAGAGGGAATCAGCACCAAGGCCACCCTGTAAAGTGTCATTTTCAGTTGTTCCATTCAGATTAATCATCGTTATTTTTGTCCTATTTAAGGTTAGTTTTTTGTGTCGATCTGGCGAATATTTAGAATTACGGCGTGCCCAGCTTCGTTACCTGAGACATAGTCTTTTTCTTCGTAGTTGACCCAAGCCAAAGTAAATCTAGAGGTGAAAAACATTCACGCCCTCTAGAATTCTTGAGCCTATCAACCATTGAAAACAGCTCTTTTGATTCCATTCATTCGTGCCAGACAAAGATAGAGTCACAACAAACAGAGAACTCAAACAAATAAGGTTTAAGCCGAACGACTTTATTGCGATCTATCCATAGAGAATCAAGATAGAGCTGTTACAGAAGATGGAAGTTAGACTTTTGAGATTAGAGAATCAAATAAGGCGGCAACCTAGTGAGTAGGAAGTACGGAAGACCGACTGGTTGCCACTAAAAAATTTTGAGACCAAGGCTCCACGCGGTTTTACCCTGCAGCCGTTTTGGAGTCTGGAAAAGCTTAAGTAATACATTGAACCCCCCGGTTTATGAATAAGAACTCTTCTAAGGTCATCAAGATTGCACAGCTACTTCTAAAGCCGCACAGGATGAGCGATGAGAGTCACATGTAGACAAGTTAATCTAATTCTTGAAATAGTAAAGACTGACCTTATTGAGAGACTCTACTATCTGCTGTGATATGCAGCCTATGACTAGGCCTTTGAGAACTGGAAACACACTCATTGTCATATTTGAGATATTTTTCAAGCAAACAGCTCAGCTGTTATACCCATTTCTACACTTCTTGTATCGGTTCTGTTAGAAGTATTGAAATCACAAAATGACGTACACATCTATATCTAAAATACCCATGGATTTTCATCATCTGACATCAATTTAGTATTTTATTCTCCAGAGATCTTATTACGGGTAAATATAGAACGCCATAGTTACCGATAGCATCTGCCTCAATCTGTTGCTTGATGTAGCGATAGGCTAGCGTTCAGCGCAAAATGGACGGGTGGGTTAATCTAGATGTGCCGATTTACCATGGAAGACCTTTGATGGATCATTCCCATATGCCCAGTTCGGCCCTCTTAGAGGTTGGGAAGAGTGGCATCTGCAGACCGATGCAGCCCCCGTCTCAAAACATCGAGCATTTCCCGCAGCGGGATCCTTACCGCTTTTGTCGGTTTCTGTGTGATCTTGAAGATCTAGTGGAAACAGTCTCAGACGATTGCGATCGCATCCGTATTGCCGCCCTTCTAGTCCAACGGCTCCTGGCCCAAGCCCACTGGATTATGCCCTCTTGTCCCGAACCCGAACCCAACAAAGGTTTAGCCATTCAGCGCCTCTATCGAGAACCGGGCTATCCTTTTACAATCAAGCTTGTCTCTTGGCTACCGGGAATCAAATCCCCTGTTCATAACCATGCCGCCTGGAGCATCGTCGCCATCATCGGAGATGCCACCTGCGGACACGAAAGAAATCAGTTCTGGCACCGCCAAGATGATGGTCGTCAGCCAGATTATGCTCAGCTTCAGCCGGCAGAGCAGCACACTCTCAAACCTGGAAATATATTAGGGTTGATGCCCGATGCTATTCACAGCGTCGAGCAACTCAGCGCTCCGCACAGTCAGAAACCGACCTATACGTTCAACGTATACGGCAAGGCTGACCTCAAGCGACGCTATATCTTTGACCCGGCGACGAATCGCCTAAAAAACCACTAAGGCTGCTCTGAGCTTTCGGCCCTGCTTCAGGCTACAGACCTAGACCAAGATCACTCAAAATATCGGTCGCATGGGTCTCGGTCTTCACGCTTTCATAGACACGATGAATTTGACCTTGAGGATTAATGACATAGGTTACGCGCTTAGCCCGCCCACCGGCATCAACGTCATAGGCTTTGATAATCGAGAAGTCAGTATCCACCAGTAGCGGAAACGGAAGGTTGAACTTTTGCGTAAACTGCTGATGTGATGCTTGATCATCAGCACTCACGCC
This sequence comes from Acaryochloris thomasi RCC1774, assembly GCF_003231495.1. Lineage (NCBI taxonomy): Bacteria > Bacillati > Cyanobacteriota > Cyanophyceae > Acaryochloridales > Acaryochloridaceae > Acaryochloris > Acaryochloris thomasi. Next base: position 224,715 of record NZ_PQWO01000006.1, on the reverse strand, counting down.
CAGCACGACAATATCTTTACCCTGATAGGCTGCATAGCTATCACGGAAGCTGCATGCTTCCTTTGTACAGCCGGACGTATCATCCTTGGGGTAGAAGTATAGAATCACCGTTTGACCAGCTAAATCTGAGAGTGAAATCGAATTACCCTGCGTATCTTGGGCGCTAAATGCTGGAGCAGTTGCGCCGACGGCTAAAGTCATAATCAATCTTTCCTATGATTGCGAACTGGCCCTCGATGGGATGAACCCAAACGACCCAGAGGGTAGTGTTACATATTTTGTCGTCCGATGGTGGGTAGATTACTCATCGGGTAGGGAATCCGCTTGTGATGAAACTGCATCCAGACATCAATAAAAACATCCAGTAAAGTGTTCAAATTTTCACGCGTCAACTGCGAGTCCACAAGCTGCTCATCCTGCCAGCGTGCCTTGAAAATCTTGTTGACGGTCTGTTTTGCTGTATCAGGCGTGGCGTCCTTGAGAGACCGCAGCGCTGCTTCACAGGAGTCCGCCAGCATTACAATCCCTGTTTCCCGAGATTGAGGAATAGGACCGGCATAGCGAAAGTCTGCTTCATTGACGGCTTCCCGCTCCGGATCGTTGGCAACGATCTCTTGGGCTTGATGATGAAAGTAAGCCACTGCCATCGTGCCCTGATGCTCAGGGATAAAGGCCCGAACGGCTTTCGGCAAGCGGCATCTGCGGGCCATCACCAGCCCTTCAGTCACATGCTTAATGATAATGTCAGCACTTTGCCAGGGATCATTAAGCTGCTCATGGAGATTCTTGCCCTGCATCTGGTTTTCAATAAAGGCCTGAGCATCATGCATTTTGCCAATGTCATGGTACAAAGTCCCTGTTCGCACCAGCTCCACATTCCCGCCTAGGGCGCGGGCTCCTGCTTCAGCTAACGTCGCAACGAATAAGGTGTGCTGAAAAGTCCCTGGCGCTTCTTGAGCGAGACGCTTGAGCAGAGGACGGTTGGGATTGGCTAGTTCTGCTAGCCGAATGGGCGTCACCAAATCAAAGAGGTTCTCTAGATAGGGGCTGACGCCTAGGGCGATCACACTCCAACCCATACCAATCAGACCTTGAAGAGCAGCGGTTCCGAGGGCGCTAGCAAGAGCCACACCTGTAGCCGTCAATAAAACAAAGGCTGTCAGACCCTGGGTAACGGCAACGACAAGGCCTAAAAGCGCTAACTCCTCGCGGGCACGGGGTCGAGAAGCAAAAATGCTGCCCACTAAGCTACCGGCTGCGATCGCAAGTAGAGTCGATAATCCACCGCCTAGCCCCAAGGGCATAAGGGCCGTCAGCAGAATAATGACCGTCGCCCCCAGAATCGACCCGTAGAAGCTACCCACCAGCAGTCCCACAGCAGGCAAACTCGCATAGCTCAGCTCAAAGGCCCAGGGAATCAGGGGTACTGTCAAAGACAGTAGCAAAATCAAGATGTAATCGCGCCGTGACAGGGAAGGACGCACTCGAGTTTGAATAAGCCAGAAAATTGCGATCGCACCGCTCACCAGCGTCACCATGAGAGCCAACCCCCCTCCGTTGATTCCGCGTTTGCTGAGGCCAAAGTGGTCCAACAGCACAAAGTTCGCCTGGGTAATGGGGGCACCTGCGGTGACAATCGTTTCTCCCTCGGTGACGCTAACCGTCACAGGCTGAACCGTCTGAGCAGCCTGCTCGCGCTGTCGCAGTGTCCCGGCTGGATCAATACTTAGGTTGGGCATAAGCAGAGACCGCAGTAAAGGCATCCCAGCCGCCTGAATATCAGGATTCAAGTCCGCTAAGTTCAGCTGAATGGCCTGCCGCAATACCTGCGGCGGCAACCCCGGCGGAATGCCCTGAGCCAGCATGCGGTCTTGCACAGCCGTGAGCTGCTGAGGAGCATCCTTCCAAACTTGATCCACGGGCGACAGAATCAGATGAATCTCAGAAGCCGGCAAACGACTCTCTCGAACTGCCGTCTGATATCGCCGCTGCGCCTGTGATAAGCGTTGCATCAATTGTGACCAAGATAAATCCTCTGAATCCTGATCTCGGTAATCTAAAAGCTGCTCCCAGGCCTTCTGAGCCTCTAAAGAAGGCTGTTCAGGGCGTTGAGGGGGGCGACGATCAAGCTCTTTCCGTAAAGCCTGAAAATCAGTGCTATCCATGCGTCGCAAATAAACCTGCACAGAAGTCGATAGAACACCAGGATCCACATAGGGCAAAGGTCCTGCTGCCTGTCGCGTTTTCTGAACCTCAGCCAAGGTGCGCTTAAAATTAGCCTTAATCTGCCGAGTCTGTGCCTGATTGACCATGAAAATACTTAAGGAACTTTGGCTAGCTTCCTTCCGTGCAGCTTCTGTTGCCAGCTGATCCTCAACCGTCGCATCAGCAGGAGCGCGAATGGTCTGAGGCGCTGGAGTTCCAATCGCCAGCTTTGGCTCATTATAAAAGCGATGCCCAATTGTGCCCGTCAATGCAGCAATTGAAATAGTAATCAACAGAATCGGCGACCTCGTCTTCGCGGACTGACGGACGCAGGCCGACTCCTTCGATGCTGAGTTCGAGGTTGCTGACCACCAGTGGATAAAGTCGAGCTTCTGGAAGCGAAACGGTTTCATAAACGCGCAGGCAATATGTAGAGGAACCTGATTGAATTAGTTCAGAAGCAAAAAACTAAAGTTGAAAGTAAGTAGACCATAAGACAAACCAGGACTTAACATCCTGTCTTCCTGCAACTGAACAAAGAACTGTGCTCCCATATTCCCCGATTATAGTGAACCGTACAGAACGGTTGCTGTCAGGCAGGGGAATCATCAGTGCTCTGCCAAAGCAATCTGGGCCAGAAGAATCGCAACAGACAAGAAATTAAACATAACTTAAGCAATGATTGTCTCACCTTAGCCTAGAATCAACTTGTCATAGTAAAAGATGCTTTGTAATCTACTGCGTTTGCTAGCAGTTGTGTGACATTTTTGCTTTATGGCTTATAATCGTCGAACAACCTATTTTCTTCGGAGCGCACAGGCATGCTTAAGAAGTCTTGGGAAGCCCCCAAATTAATTACTCACGGCTCCATTGAAGAGTTGACTCAGGTCAACTTTGAAGATGCAGTCAAAGTCGGTCAATTTCTTGCACCGGATCAGGGTTTTGGTCTGTTAGCCAGCATCAAAATCTAGATTTCAGCTAGGGGGGGTATAACAGTCTCAATCGCTTCTCGCTAACGCGTTTGGACTCGTTAGCAATAATTGCAATCAGCCAGCACGTTTGATAAAGACAGAGATAGCTTGCATAGCTGCTCACTATGTTACGGGCTGAAACAAGCACCTCTCGAAGATAGATTAAAGCGCTCTGCTAACAAAAAAGAATGTATGCTTGAAGGCCTCAAAGTTTTGAGGCCTTTGCCTTTTCACAAGCCAGCGTAATCAGCTTCTCCACGAGAGCTGGAAATTCGACACCTGTTTTTTGCCAGAGTTGCGGATACATGCTTGTTGTGGTGAAGCCAGGCAGGGTGTTGATTTCATTAATGAGGACTTCACCCGTCGATTCTATATAAAAGAAGTCAATGCGACCTAAACCAGAGGCATCAACAGCCTGAAATGCTTGAATAGCACGTTCTTGAATAAGTTGAGAGATTTTATCTGGCAGCTTTGCAGGAATATATAGGTCAGCTTTACCCTCTGTATATTTCGTCTCGTAATCATAGAAGTCGCTATCAAAGGTTATTTCACCGATCACTGAGGCTTTTGGCTTGTCGTTGCCCAGCACCGCACATTCGACTTCACGGGCAACGACACCCGCTTCAACAATAATACGACTATCGTATGCTGCGGCACTGTCTAGGGCTGCTTCTAGCTCAGAGCGAGATCGGACCTTTGAGACCCCCACCGATGATCCCAGATTGGCAGGCTTCACAAAACAGGGATACTCAAACTCTGCCTCTAAATGATCGCAAAGCTTAGTATACACACAGGGATCGGACCAAACTTGAGCACGCGTCACAGCCTCGTACTTAACCTGCGGCAAGCCCGCAGCTGCAAACACCGTTTTCATAGCAATCTTATCCATCGACGCGGCTGAGCAAAGGACTCCAGAGCCAACGTAGGGAACCTGCATCAGCTGCATCAGTCCCTGTATGGTCCCATCTTCACCATTAGGACCGTGTAAAATTGGGAACCACACGTCTACCTCAGATGTATCGCTCGGGAACTGCCAGAGATTGGGCTTTTCCTCTCGCTGGGCAGCTTTAGCGGTTGTCAATACCTGCTCAGCCACATCACCAGAATGCCAAGAGCCAACCTTAGTAATGTAGAAAGGCTTGATGTTATACTGAGCCAGATTTGATGGAGCCTGCAGTGCCTGGTAAATGGCCTGTGCAGAGATAATTGAGACCTCGTGCTCTCTTGAACAGCCCCCAAACAAGAGTCCAACGTTTAACTTTGCCACAGGCTTACCCTCAGGGATCTTCGATGCCAGTCAGACTATCACAATCTAACTTCATTTTTCAGGAAAACAGAGTAGGCCTGGATAGGCATACCCCGCGCACTAAAGAAACTATTCCACTGATAGTACACGGTCACTGTCGGTGGGTGAGTATCTAATGACAAACGTTTGTTACCCATATGATGAGTCTGGCAACTCTAGAGACTCTGTGTCCAAACAACGTCTGCCAGTGGATTTTATGTTCAATGACAGTTGCAGCTAATCTTGTCACTTGCATTTCTAGTACAAAGATAATTTAGGCGGACTGAAAAATCACTCAATCTTGCCAAATATCCTTACACCTACAACTTAAAGTCTGGATAACCATGATCACATGAGTCGAGCACCAATTGTCGAAATCCATGCATTGCCCAAGATGCCTGAGATGCTCCGTCTACCCAGAGTTACTGAGACAGAACTCTTTGACTAGCCAGTTTGCCAGAAAATTTACGCAAGGTATTGATCACTTTCAATTACACGTGGGCACAATTACGTAGTAATGCTTTTCGCGCCATCAGTGAAACTCATTCAATCAAGAAAAGCATTGAATTTAGCTTTTGACAAAGGTAAAATCTGTTACACCAAAAACAGTAAAATCTTTCCAAAAAGTTGAGTACTGAAACAAGCGAAAATCAGATACATATCAACAAGTTCTTGCAGAAAAAACTGCTAGACAAAAAGATAGGAGACTTGCTCATATTGGTCATAAGTACCGTCAAAGCGTGACTCCATCTAAAAAACCAGAGGACTTAGTCCTCTGGAGACAATGACATTAAAACATACGGGGGAAATATCACCATGCGTTTAACGCAAATAGCGCTTTCTGGCGCTGCAGCTTTAGCCTGCTCTGTAATAACCCAAGCAACAGTAACAGATGTTGCATCTGCAGCGACACCGAAAGGCGTCTCTGTAACGATGAAGGAGCTGAAAGACACCGTCTCCAAACCTCATGAAATCTCTCCAATTCCTAGCGTACCGGCTAACTGGAACTTTGCACGCTATCCCAAGCCTAGTATCCAGAAGGGCACCTTAGATAGAGGTCCAGGCCCTGGATACAGCCAGTTCAACCCCTGGAATCATATTGACTCAGTGAAGGGGAAAGCACCAGCCAATACCCGTGTTCAGATGGGTGATCTTGTCATGGCTATTTATAAAAATGGCAAGTGGCATGAGAAAAACTTTGGCCCACCTTGCAATGCTGTCACTTTTAGCTTTGGTAAGCTTCGGGCTCGAAATAAGAATGCAGCCAAGTGCTCGAGTGGCTATGCAAATGCGGGAATCAATCTCTATACGTGGAAAGATCCCAAGCAGCATACGCATGGATGGTCTAAGGGGCGCGCGCAGCACAATTCTAAGGATGTTAAGTACATCATGGTCTGGGGCACAGCCAGAACCGCTAAGGTTAACCCGAACAAGTCAGCCAACCTCAATGGTGGTCATTATCAGTACGGGATTGGTGCGGATAAGCGTAATCCTAGCCTTGTCGGAAAGGTTATTCCTCCGGTAACCCATGGTCGCCGCAAATTAATCAACAGCAAATGGCAGGTCTACCTCGCTCACACAATGAGTCCCAATACACTAAAGAAATTGTGTCAGCAGAAGAAGTTACCTCCTAGCCTTCCTTTCAAAGGTAGCTGTAATTAACTCTTTCTAAGTTATTTAGAAAGAGTAGTAATACTCACCTTGTGACACCTTACGGTTTGCAACTGCTGCCGTAAGGTGAGTATCAAGGGAAGCTTAGATTTCCATAAACCAAGCTCTCCCTGGCTTTATTTACAAAGACACTCGGGTGTTCAAATCAATACGTATACAGATTTCAAAAGAGGTCATTTACGGTTAGTCTTTGGCCGCTAGAATCCCAATAATATATCCCGTAATATTTGCGATACGGCATCTTGCTTCTAGACAACGAGAATTCTTGTTGGGAAGCAGTGACAAGATGATTGGCTGGGGCGATCTCAGTAAATTAAGAAGAGAGGATAGACTCATGCGCCACCGTTTCAGCCTTGAGGGTGACTGTTCACTGGCTTTCAAGAAGGCACGCGATACTCCCTGCCAGTATGTTCTTTGAATAAACCACTTTTGTCTCAGGCGATCGACGACGATGTGATGGCGAACCAGGACTTTAGGATTGTAATAAATATCAAAGCCCTGCTTGCGAAGCTGATTTTGAAGCGCAAGTTCTTCGTTTGAAAGCAGTTTTTTGCCCTGACGCCCAAACTTAGTTTGGAAACCATGGGCAAGACTTAAGGCCTTATGAGTAAAGGCCATGTTAGCTCCGGCAATATATTGGCTTTCGTCGATCACGCTGGGCTCGCTGGACCAGTCTAGGATAGTGAGATAGGGCAGTAGACTATCGGGAAGCCACTGTGGGCGATCAGCTTCCCAAATCGGATCGATTTTCCCACCAATACAGGCAGGCTGGGGAATCACCTTTTCAAAGTCGTGGACTAAGGTTGCGAGCCAATGGGGGGTTGCGATCGCATCATCATCTAAATAGGCGATATACTTCCCTTTTGCAGCCTTCCAGCCTGTATTGCGAGCCTGAGAAAGCCCAATTTTAGGCTCATAAATGTAGCGCAGATTTTCAATCGTGCTGAATATTTCATCGACCGTCTGCCGAGTATTGTCGGTAGAGCCATTATCAACGACCACAATCTCGTACTCACGTGCTGCGAGTGTCTGATCGACAAGGCTCTGAATTGCTTTCTGTAGATAGCTAGAGCGGTTGAAGGTGCAAATAACAGCAGAGATACAGACAGCCATACTCGCTTTAGTGAGAGAGCTTGCGGATAGATTCTAGCTCAGACCGCATTTGCGGCATGTGCATGGCGAGAGGCTTTAACTAAAGATTTACCATCCAAGTGGTCTGGGATAGGAGCACCCATCAAGTCTAGGATAGTAGGCGCTAAATCAACGCAGTGTCCAGCAGATAACGTCGATCCTGGCTCAATCCCTGGCCCTTTGGCAATCATAAAGCCTTGGGCACGATGACTGCCGGTGCGCCGATAGGGTACGGGCCCAATACGACCCAACTGAGGATGCTCGACAACATCTACAGCAACATCATTCCATTTGACCACTAGATCTGCGTCAGGGAGGCGATCGTCTCGATCATCAGCAGCGGCTCGCGTCAAAATTACTTTGTCTACGACTGGCTTGCCCGTCCTGGGATTGACTAATAGATAAAGCTGCTCTGTTAGTTCAGCGCACAGCTGATCATAGCTTTCAGGATTAACAAGACCATTGGGCTCACGTCCGGCCAGATTAATCCGAATATAGCCCTCCGAGAAACTAGGCAGGGCAAAGGCTCTCATCTGTGGCCAAAAGGGTTTAAACCACATGGCTGGCTGCCAGTAATAGGCCTGCCCCTGCCTTTTAAGCTGCTGCGAAGTTGCCAGTCGCCCATCACCTGCAAACAGACGGTTGATGTAGCGGTGAAATTTCTTGGGGAGATGCGATCGCAAAAGCCGCTCCACAGGATTTCGAACATAACGGCGCTCCCAAATATCCTCAGACCAACCTTGATCACGCGCTGAAGCCACTAGAGGAGGCGCATCAACACTTAACTCGTCGGGCACAAACATCATCGCGCCCGCAAAATTAAAGCGGTAGAGGAACTCAGGCAAAAACAGCATACTCATCACATCAGTACTGTTATCACCACTGCCGTGCCCCGAAAAGACCACAATGCTGGTATCGTCCGTCGTTTCAGCGAGAATTTTGCCCAGAGCATCATCTGCAGCCTGAAAAACATCTAGCATTGGATCGCCTTGGGGCATTCCCTCAGCCCGATAGGGATAGACCGGATGCTGCGGTTGACTCAAGTGCCATAGGTCATGTCCTGCTGAATGCGTTTCCCCAAAAATCGTCAGGAAGAGATCCCACTCCTCTTGACGCAGTAAACTACGGCAGATATCAACCCGTCGCTTCAGCCCCTCTAGCAGCGATTGATGCAAGCGATTAATATAGGCGCAGTCCCACCAGCTTCCATGATCCTTATGTAGGGCTGGATGCTCACCATGCTGATTTTGAATTTGGGCAAAGAGATGTTCCGGCTTCGAGTAGCTCGGGGTCTGTGGCGAATGAGCCCCCCATCCCAGGACCTGAATACCGTTCACGCGATCTGAAAGCGTGGACTGGGGTACATCAAAAGCTGCAACGCGATAGCGATCGCCTAACGCATAAAACGGAGCATAGGGCTGAAAATCGTATGCTCCAATTTCCTCAATTTCATAGGTCCCCGACTGCAATTTTACAGGCCCCCAATATCCTGTCTTCTGGGGCATACAGCCAGTCAGGAAGGTAGTCCAGGGGGTCTCTGCTTTGAAGTAATCAAGGTTCGTCAGCGGCGCATAGGCCCCACCCATGCGGAGAGACTGTAGATTAGGCAATAACCCCTGCATCATCCACTCATTGAGTAGCTTGGGTGGAGCCGCATCTAAACCAATTGCAACAACTTTTTTATTCATAGGACTAATAATAATCCAATCGTCCTGAGAATGGACAGCGCCGAACATTGAGAACACACACCTCAAGTCTACTGGCACCCAAGTGGAATCAGCCACCAGAGACACAGATCATGAATAGAATTTGCGCCTACAGAAAGCCCGCACGGCCTATCGATAATGAGGCCCGAAATTATGCTGTTTAGCCAGTGCTAGCGATCCAGCGGCCAATCAACTGAAACGGGAGGCCAAGTCAACCCAAGATCACGCAGCAACTTTCGGGAAAACCCCTTCTCAGAGACATATGGGAACAATCTATAACGGGTTAGACGTGCGAAAAATCTGAGGCTCAAACCTCTGAAGAAAACAAGCCGTGCAAACAATGCTTGTCGCATGTTTAGATCTGACGGCGTGCTGTCTTTCTCTAAGTCTTTCTGGATAGAATGCCTATCAACAGAGTTCCGGTACTTGTACTTCAAGTGAGCCAGTAGGTTCTGCTTCTCCATCTGAGCATGTAGATAGTGAGCTGAATTTAGTTGCAAAAACTGTTCAAGGTTTGATGCAGCAATCTTAATGATGTTTTCAAAATTTTGGGGTGAACCAGGAGCCTGCGTTGCTTGTTCGTCATACCTACGCCAAGCAGCCAGCAATTCTGGAATGTAGAGAACATCAGTGTAGAAGCTCAGGCGCATACTCCAGTCATAATCTCCGGCCGAACCGTAGGAACTAGAGAAACCATTCATTTTCCCAATAATATTTCGACGGAAGACCAGTGAGTTCATCGTCCGATAGACAGTGCGATAGACAAAATGCATCATGAATTCACAATGGGCAGATCGACGATGAGCGTAATGACTAACTCCAGAGTAAAGCGAGAGTTGCGATCGCAAAATCTGATCGTATGAACGTGTAACCTGCCCCTGCTCATCAACATAGTTGAACTGAAAATGGCAAGCATCAATATCGGGTTGAGAATCTAGAGCGAGAGTTGTCTTGCTGACTAAATCCTCATTACAAACATCATCACTGGGCAAAAAGTAGAAATACTCTGTGTCCACATGCTTCAGACACTCATTCCAATCCGCATACATACCCTGCTTCAACCCTCGCAGTATTTTAAAGCGCGAATCTGAAGCAAACTGCTGTAGATAGTCCCAACTCCCATCAGAAGAAAAGCCATCAACAATGACACATTCCCAGACATCACTATCTTGAGACAGAACACTATCAATACAAATTGGCAAATACTGAATCTTATTGAGATTAGGGATACAAAACGTAAATCTTGAACGAGTCATTATAAATTTTATTAGAGAGCAGCCGATTATTGCCAGTCTTCATCAGCATAGAAGTTACAGGAAACGGCTTCTACCTGAGTTCGTATTCTTTCAATCTCGGTAGTCGTTAATTTATTCTTCCAGCTCTTAATATTATCCTTGCTGTTGCGCCTCAAAGTGTGGGTTACATCGCTTGTACCCTCAACAGGATTGCTAACGCTACTATATTCCTTGATTACTTGAGAGTTCTTTTCTGTGAACTCCAGGTTTAGATAATTAAAGATGTCTTGAAAGACAAGCAGAGGCTGCTCCGAGACATCCTCATGCCGAACGAACAGCCAGTCACCGTGGGTTTCTTGATATTTTTGGATCATATGATGTAGGACCTTCCACAGCAAGGAAGCTTGATCGATAATATCGTAATCGCCGTTCGCATAAGATTTTAAGGCAGCTTCAAAAGGATAGAGATGATCTCTCATGAGTTCATCCTGGTCTAAAAAATTAGAGAAGGAGAACTCCCATCCCTTCTGCTTAAGACTGCTTGCGAATGCCGCAGGGTGCCGAATCAAAACAACGACATCCATATCAAACTTTGATGCAAGCCACTCAGCCGAGAGCAAAGCTAACGGATCTTTTAGTAAAGGTCTTTTTCCTAAAATTTTATATTTGTTAAATGCTAGAAATTCTCTAGATATCTTATATAGATTTTTGCTGCGTTTTTCTTCCCTTAATTCTGCACCTAGACCATAGGAGAAATTGAGCGTCCTTTCGATTTTCCTGTAGAAGCAATCTGCATTTTCATCTGAAATATAGGTATACCAGTGGTCAAATCTTGCACTGCTGATACCGATCCCTGGAGGATGAGATACATTAAAAGGCTCTCGAATATAGACGACAGAAGGATTTCCTGCGATCATTCTGCCTACCCATGTTGAGCCAGAACGGTGTGACCCAGTTAGTAAAATTGGCTTTCTACTCATTTTTGAATGCTGATGTAAATCTAGCCCGGAAGTGATAAGCAGTTGTGAGAGTTCACACCTTGATGAGGACTTGTTACAGACGATCAAGCGCCATTGTGGCTATTGAAGCTTACAGTAGGACGCAATGCAAGAGAGCCTATAGTAGCGAAAGATATTCTTTGAGCTTCTGCCTGCTATTTCTGAATAGCTGCATACCTTACAAATTAGTTTCAAATTAGATGTCTACATTGTCTATCTGCTAATTCATCAAAAGATCATCTGATAGGCAAAATTATTTAAGTCATATATTTCAGCATTTTAATCATTGACAAGTCAGAATGCTGATATTGCAAGCTAGGCTTCACTTAATTCTCAACAAGTCTAGGCTTCGATTCTTCGATGGGCACTTGGGAACAGCGTTTTGAAATAACCCTAGCAGGTACACCCACTGCTACAGTCTGAGCCGGGATGTCGCTCGTCACAACCGCACCCGCTCCAATGACGCTTCCTTCACCAATTGTGACTCCATCTAAGACCTTTACCCCTGCCCCCAGCCAGCAGTTATCCTCAATGACAATTCCCCTAGACGTTGTCCCCTGCTCATTGATTCGACGAGCGAGATCTCCGAAATTGTGATTGTTGCCGTATACGCAGGTATGGGAGCCGATCATGCAATCACGGCCAATCTTGACAGGTCCGGGTCCCCCGATACAGGTATAAGGTCCGACATAAGTACGTTCTCCAATTTCTATATCGCCCTCTTTCTCAGAGCGAATATAGACACCATAGTCTAAGCGCACCTCTTCTTTTAGGCTGATTCGGCCACAGTAACCGCCTCTAAGGTAGGTGTTCTCTGAGAGGATGGATTTTTCTCCGACAGCAAAACTGCAGTTTTCTCTAGCCTCTAATATGACATTTCTACTGATCTTTACATGCTTCTCAATGCCAATCAAATCAGGACCAATGAGCTGAACATTTGATTTTATAGAAACTTGAGAGCCAAACTTCTTCAAAACAAGAGGATACAGGAACTTTCTTAGAGACATTCCAGGCCGGCCTGGGAACCAACCTATCAGCGTTATCACTGGCGTAAAAATAGACATCGTATGTAACCTATCTCCAAGAGATAAAGAGCACTTGGGATTCAGAGCTTACAGAAAACGGAAAATCTAAGTGCAGGTATAGAACTCACATAGAAAGTTGGCTAACAGCCTAGTTTCACTGGCTTCCATGCTAACGAATTTCTCAAAGCACAACTATATCCTCTCTATTATGGCTACATTTCAGAATAGTTTGCATGTGTCTGTTGGATATGACACGTTAAGGCCGCCACAGAGAGCTACAGAGTAAACCAGTGAGAGCCTAACTCTCCACCTGACTTATACAACCTTGATGCCTAATATCGACCAATGGTCGGACTCCAATTCTGTCTATTACCAAATCCACAAGATAGATGTTCTAAAAAAGCAACCTACAGAATCTTATAGATGTCCCCCATTCTGCAGGCATCAACTTGAAGACTAAGAACATCTGTCTGGTAGCTTGCCAGCAGAGTAACGCTCTACACTCCGCCCAACATCAGCATACTAGAATCCTCTGCTTTGCTCAAATGATTAGTCAGCTGAATATCTTATTTCCTAAAGAATCTGACCTAAATTCAGGATTTTACTCCTAACGGCATATTCATTCGACAAGATACGGGAGATATCTTTAATACAATGACAATCGATTAGACACTGCCAGAGCTCAAGAGACAGCTTGTTCAGAGAATAGACGTTGCAGCAGCGTAAAGATCCAAGCTTCTAGGTTTCTGCTTGAAGTAGATAGATATCAGAATTGAAAATAGATAAATGGCTCATAGTTTGTTGGCTTAGCCGCAAAGACGACGGCATAAGCTGCGCCATAAACGAGTGAGAACCCCCAACCAGGAAGAGAACTGAAGGCTCTTTCTAAGTACCCTCGGTAGCTGAGCCAATGAGTTAGCAGCAGACCAATTAGCAAAGGAATATATTCAAAGCCAAGCGTAGCCTTACTCTCTGCACCAAAAGAGAAACAATTGAAAATAACAGACATTGCATCATCTAGACCATCGGCACGAAAGAATACCCAAGCTAAACAGACCCATGTAAAGGTCAGTAAGGTTCCTAGAAGACTGACGATAAATTTTTCTTGTTTGTCAAGATCTCTCCGGTGGCTAGACTGTTGTTTCAGATACACTTTATGCCCAATAAGAGCGCCTCCATGCATTGCCCCCCAAGCGATAAAGCGCCACGCAGCACCATGCCACAGTCCTCCTAAAACCATTGTGATCATTAAATTCCGATAGCTGCCCCCCCTAGAGCCACGGTTACCGCCAAGGGGAATATACAGATAATCTTTAAGCCATGTGGAAAGACTAATATGCCATCTTCTCCAAAAATCAGAAATATTGGAAGCAAAGTATGGATAGTTGAAGTTATCCGGAAAACTGAAGCCGAGTAAACCAGCACAGGCGATCGCCATATCTGTATAACCAGAAAAATCGCAGTAAATCTGGATCGCATAGAGCCAGATCGCCTGCCATATGGAAAAGGCAGAATATTCGGAAGGTTGGCTATAAACAGCATCAACGGCCGGTGCAATGCTGTCGGCAATACATGCTTTCTTAAAAAAGCCAAAGAGGAATAAAACTAGGCAAGCTCGCACAGGAACAGTCACGAAGGATCGCGCTTTGCTCAACTGAGGGATGAAGTCACTCGCGCGCACAATGGGACCAGCCACTAATTGCGGAAAGAAAGCAACAAATAAAGCAAAATCAATAGGGCTTCTCGTTGGTTCTAAATGTCCTCGATAAACATCAATCGTATAGCTCAGCGTTTGAAAAGTATAGAAGCTAATACCCACAGGCAAAATAATTTCAAGCGAGTTAGTACTCGTGGGCAAATCTAGCCAAGCTAAAAGATCAAAAGCTGATTCAAGGAAAAAATTAAAATATTTAAAAAAGCCAAGGACTCCAAGATTAACAACAAGGCTAATAGACAATAGGAAGCGCTTTCGAGAAACATCTGGTGCGCTTTTCATTTGGAGACCAAGAATATAGTCAACAATTGTTGACATCCAAATTAGAGAGAGGAATCGCCAGTCCCACGCGGCGTAAAATAGATAGCTACAAATCAATAGAAATATTTTTCTAAATACAAATTTCCGCAGTAACCAGTTGACACAAAAAACAGCGGCAAAGAAGAAAAGAAATTTGAACTCTGTAAAAATCACTCTTCCAGACTCGCGCTAAATTTTTTCAAGAAATCACTCGCTATATACTGTGTTAAGAGCTGAGCACCTTGCTGATTAAGATGAGTGTTGTCATACCATAGATCCTCTTGAAAAAGACTTGGAAATTGAGAAGGATCATTATAGTCCAAGATATGTATGGGGGGAGTATCTCTTTTATATGCTAGCTTGAAAGCAATACTCTGATCATTCCCTCCGTATACAGCAGGGGTATTTAAAAATATCGCCGTTATGCCTTGTTCCTTTAGAGTATTAGAGAGATCAACTAAAGATTGTATTTGATACTTTGAAAAAGGCTCGGTGCCACGTAATGATTTATTGTACTCTGTCTGAGCTGAACGATAAAAATCATTCTCTTCGTCAAGCTTTTTTGAGAATTTCTGAATCTTCCTCAAGCATGCCTTTCCTTCTTTACCCTCAACCCGGCGACAATACCATTTCATTTCTGCAAAGCCATTCTTCTGAGGCCCTAATGAATAAACATCAAGCTTATTCGTTGCACCTTGAGTCAGTCCTTTATGTAGATCTCCTATATTGAAAAAGTTTATACTGAATGATTGAATCGCACTTTTTATTCTTAGAAATTTTTCATCAAATTCTAGGCTAGATCGGACAATATAGTCCAGCAGAAATGCTGTATTTTCATGATTATGAAAATAGACTGCTCGGAGGCTATCTGGATTTTTGAAATTGCTGCTAAAAGATCTAGGTTCTATAAATATATACTTGAGATTTTCTGGACCTGAACTTATAATTCTTTTGACTAACGCATTCGTTTCCATTCTATCTAAATTTGGGCTACCCATATTAAAAGACTGGAAAGAGAACCCTTGACTACGCGCGTGTGAGTCAAATTGATCGGGCATAAGATGGTAGTGAATATGACTGGAGCCCACAAAGAGAATTTTGTATTGATTGGGTGCTTTCTCAAACTCTGCCATCTTAACTGTGTAAGTCCGAACAATAGGTTCAGGAGCAAATTTAGATAGTGCAGTTTTCAGAAGAGCGCTTGCACCTAAAAATGACAGACTCATTATTAACAGGGATTTATAGTATTTTCTAATCATTATATAGAAGAAGATCCTTTGTCATGGCGTTTTACAGAATGAATGCCCTGTTAAGAATATAGAATGCTCCTTAGTTGAAGTATTTTTTACATGTGATTTAAATTGAGAATCCCACCCGCAAACCATCAACCTGTGGTGCAAAAATCCAGATTATGCTGACGATTTTAATCCCTAGCATGCAATCTAGTACCCTTGCTATTAGCCAATACTAAAGATGATTCTCAGATACTCGAATTATTGCAGAACAAGAACATGTATATTCCTATATCGTCCTTTTATTTTTGGTTAGAACTAAACTCCAACAAATAAATTAGTCTACAAGAAATATATGCTGGTAGTGTCCTTTGGATTTATTTAGGATATTGAGCTTATCCGAGTTTTCTCAAAGAACAATGCAACAGCTCTGTGCTAGTCTTCCCTCAATATGTTGGGGATTTATTTCAGGTAGGGTAATAAGAGCTTAGATACCTTTTGCAGTGTTTACTCGCTAACTGTAGTCGAGCTACTCCAAAGAGTATTGATGGTTCTCTATAAATATTTTAAGCCTATCTTACGGATGGAGTCAGAAACATCACCTACTTTTTATTTTCAATCAAATCTATCATCTTTTTTTTCAATCTGAGAATTCCACAGCCTTTGTCACATCAGCTTTCTCTTTTCCTAACAGATGAGCTGAAGATTTTAATATCAGTTATAAAGCAGCTCTGAAATTGGTCCATGATCTCTTGCCTATGGTGCAAACATTGCAGTTATGTATTTTTATCGAGCAGACTACATGAAGCTTAGTTCTCCAGTGATTTGCCTAATCGGTTGGTATAGTGAGTGATTTTTTGGGGAAAACTGAGCTTTGATATATTCGAAAGTGCTGGATAATACTTCTGTATTTCCTCCCATTGAGGCATTACACTAGTATCTTTCTCGGCAATTCTCCTAGCGATATGTGCGCTTTTAGCAAGAAGATTCTGTAAGTTTACCGTCGGGTAATTTTTGGCAACGTCTCGTAACGGAGCATAGATAGGGTTCAATACAAATTCATACAGAATAATAAGCTGGTCAATTTTGGATTTTCTATAGTGGCGATCTGCTGTATTGCCAGTCGTTACTGAACCACTATGGACCCGGTGAGTAGCCAATACCTCTGGTACGTGGGTAATCCCTGTATGAGTTGCGACTCTAGTCCACAGCTCTACGTCGCATTTATTTACAATATGCCGGTTGAAAACACCGTAACGGTAGAACGCATTGCGATTTAAAATTACAGCCACTGGCTCACCGACAATATTGAATCCTATATTTTCAAGAGTAGCCTTACAGAAACTTCGCGCGGAGATATTTATCGAATCAGGGAAAAGGGTTTCGATAGATCTTTTAGATAAGATATCTAGATAGTATTTCTCTGTTTTTTCACTGACACCTGGTTCGAAGAGAAAGTTCCGGCGACAACAAACCAAAGCGCTGTCTGATTGTTTTGCTGAGATTAGCTTTTCTAGGCAGTGGGGCTCAATCAAGTCGTCTGCATGTACATATTTTATCCATTCCCCTTGAGCCAGTTCAGCACAGCGATTAAAGTTGTTGATGGCACCAATATTCTGATCGTTTACGATAATTCTAAAACGACTGTCACGTTCAGCATATGATTTGACAATTTCAAGCGTGTTGTCTGATGACTGATTATCAACAACCAAAACTTCAAAATCGGTTAAGGTCTGAGAAATAACGCTGTTAAGACAGTCCTCTAAATGCCTGGAGGCGTTGTAAGTAGGAATGCAAACACTTACCAGCGGAGTCATGAGTCATACCTGTATTGAGACGAAGAGAGAAATATTTCTGGATAATCAATAGATGGGGCCAAGAAAGTCAGCCATCATCATGTTTGCTATGCTACTTATTCATAAGTTTGAGAAAACTAGGTAGACCTTTACCCGCCGTTATTTTACCAAACTTTCCACGGGGCTTTTTCATTTCTCCACAGGTCTTCGAGGACGCGCTTATCTCTTAAAGTATCCATCGGCTGCCAAAAGCCATCGTGTTTATATGCTGCTAATTGCTTTTTCTGAGCTAACTTCTTCAAGGGATCCTGCTCCCAAACGGTCGTGTCGTCTGCTATAAAGTCGATGACCTGTGGCTCGAGTACAAAGTACCCGCCATTGATCCAGGCACCATCCCCTTCGGGCTTTTCTTGAAAGTTGTCAATAATTGTCTGTTCTTCACCTAGAGATATCGCCCCAAATCGTCCTGGCGGCTGCACGGCAGTCAAAGTCGCTAATGTTTGCTGTGATCGATGAAATCTGACTAGGTCTGAAATATTGATGTCAGCAACGCCATCACCGTAGGTAAAGCAAAACGTGCCATCACCGATGTGTTCTTTGACTCGCTTGAGACGTCCGCCAGTCATGGTCAACTCACCCGTATCAATTAAGGTGACACGCCAAGGTTCAGCGTTACCATTGTGCACTGTCATTTGGTTATCTCGCATGTCGAAGGTTACGTCTGACACACGGAGGAAATAACTGGAGATAAATTCTTTAATAACGTAACCTTTATAGCCACAACAAATAATGAAGTCGTTAATATCATGGGCTGAGTAAATTTTCATTATGTGCCAAAGGATAGGCATGCCACCAACTTCAACCATAGGCTTTGGTTTAATGCTGGTCTCTTCACTCAGGCGAGTACCTAGTCCTCCGGCCAGTATTACAGCTTTCATAATAGTTACCTAATTTAGTGCTTACTCTCTAAATATTGACTTGAGCTGTCGTCTGAAGGCTCAACTATAATTCGGAGGCTTGCCCCAAACATACTCTAAGCAAGCCTATTAAAAATTTTGAAGCAAGCAAGGTTCCGGTGTGATACAGACTATCAAATCTCGAAACAATACAAAGACATAGAAAGAAATAGAAACAAGATCTCTTTGGAATAATCAGAACGAAACGTTTAGTTTTACTAAACACTAAGTTCAGACAATAAACTCTGATACAATCGTCAATATCGTAATTCAACAAACCTCATCAAGCTAAGCAGAAATTTTATATGAACTTAATTCTACCCTTCAATCTCTACCCCCTATTAAGATTAATGTAGCCTGGATTAGGAGCATTAGTAAAGACGTTCAGCGATAAACGAGCGCTGTTATGTTAGGTGCAGTAGAAGAATAGTGGACACATTTCAGTCTAATCCGATGAGCTGTAACGTTTCTCCGCTGTCTTGGTAGTAGTTGCAATACCTGTCTCTAAAAATATGCCTGCTCTTTGATATAGATGGGTTGGTCAAGGGGCGAAATTTAGTAGGATCTTAAACTCTTGGGAAATCAAGAATAGCGAGATCAAAGCGGCTCGAAATATTTTGGTTGAGATCGCAACCCATCAAAACCACTGATTAGCCTCCGCCTACCAGTCGTCAGCCGCAGCATAGTAGGGAGGGTTATAAGCGCAGTAAGCATCTCTGACCTCTGCGATCACACCCTCAGAAACTTCACCTTTCCAAGAATTAATCATCGCATTGCTAGAGCGGGAGGTAGAGTATGTCTGGGTTCGATTTTGATTAGAAGCATTGCTCTTTGAGAGGATGCGGTCCTCTATCGCCTGCTGCCACTGCAGACCCGCAAAATTATAAAGCTGACGAAAGGTAGTCAAAGGATCAGCGCAAATCTCCTCATACTCCACCACAGTAAAGTCGTCATACTTCTGCAGAATCTCAAGCGACCGATTTAAAGTAACCGCCTGTAGCGCACCCATCTCAGCCCAGAAAGAGTGAGTAAAATTTTGGTAGTTTGGATGCAGCGTAGATAACGTTTGCGGAGAGAGCCGACTCTCAAATTGCTTGCCAGTCCATCCCATGCGGGAAAAGCTGTTAGCCACAGACACCGGATGGCGAACAAGATAGATGATTCGAGGTTTATATTCATCGATACACCATTGAAGAGCAAAGGGATTAACCTCTTTGATCAATGCTCGCTGATGCTGACGGTTCTGCCGCCACATCCACTGCGAAGGGGACTTTACGATCACATGGTGGAAAATAGGTAAACCGAGGAAAGCCGCATCAGCAGCGAACCGATAGCCTATGGGTAAATTATTGGCGTCAATTTCAAAAAAGCTCGGACCGGCCTCAACATTTTGATCAAGATACGTTTGGGTAATCGGTTCATGGAGATAAAGTGACGACTCTGATTGTCCCAAAATCTCACCGACCCAGCTCGAACCGCTACGGGGCAAAGATAAAATTAGTACCGGCGGTGATGCCAGAGGAGATGAGCGCGCCAACCGCCAGCTCACCGGCCCCAGATTTGTCCAGATCACAGGCTTGACCTTGCGCAACGTTTTGCGCAGATGCTGCTTTAAGCCTGTAGGAATATATTGCTTCATTTGGATCAGGCCTCAAGTAACCCCATCTTCTTCAGTGCGGCTTGGTAGACTAGCGTATCCGGCTGACAAATTTCTTCGACCCTCTTTCGATGTGCATCTGTCACAAGCTGCTTTTGCTTTGACTTAACAACAGGGCTAACATTCCCTTTTGTAATAAAAAGACGCACGTTAAACAGATCTTCAAAGTCATCAACAAACCGATCAAGATGTTCTAAAAAACCCACAAGAGCAAAGTTATCCAGGTTGCTGACAGCACGCTCGACAGCGTCACAATTCAGATGGACATCGCTCCCCCTTAAGCCTGAGAACTTGCGCACATAATCTCCTCCCAGAGCAATCCCCTCCTCTGAGTCGAGAAACTCGTCTAAAGTCGCTTCAATTTGAAAAGTGCCAAAATTTTTGTTGCGATTATAGAAGTATTGCGAGAACCACTTAGATATGGGCTCACGCAAAATTGTAATGAAGCTCCACGCATCCTTAAATTCATCGAAGGCATTTGAAGCATAGTCAAAATGTCCGCTAATATATCTGCAGTTATGACTTGACAAATAATATAAGAGCAGTTTTTCTCGATAAGCCATCAGATCGTCCTCTACAATTAGTGATGCTCTTAAAGAGGAACCACTCTCTAGCTCAAATCTATTCTTTTTGAAGTAGTACTCAGACAATCCAAAGCTTCTGCGAATTGCATGATTCACTGAGGATCCACCACATTTAGGGATATGTATAAATGCAATTTTTTCCTGTGTATTTGGACCTAAAAACTGACGGCAGCCTAGATATATATTCCTTAATGATGGCATTTAGAATGAGGTATAAAGGAGAAACAGCATACTAAAAAGATAAAGCTTAGGATTGCCTCTCTACAACAAAGGCCCGACGCAATACTTTAGCCACTCATAGAGCTTTTCGGTATCTACAGCTTATCTATGTGAAGTTTATCTCTTTTTCACAGAGTCTAGGTAGACGGCATGGGTGTCTTTGGCAAGAATGCTCCAATCCCACTGTTTGACCGTTACGTAATTGTGTTGCCCCATCTCAGACATCCGAGTTCTCTCCTGTAGCGCGGCTTGCAGCGCGGTGAGCAAACCGCTCGGATCGTCAGATTCATACAAGTAAGCACCATCACTATCAAGTGTATTCTCAATACAGCCTACTTTAGAAGCAATACAGGGCTTTGCGAAAGACATCGCTAAAATAACGGCCCCCGATGTCAAAACATTTTTATAAGGGAAAACAACGATATCGGCACAGTTCATATAGAGCTGAATTTCTTCATCTTTAATATTCGCTAAGTTCAAATAGATCTTGTTCGAATCGCCAACATGCGCCTGAATATCTTTACCCACAGAATCCTTAACGACCTTGCCGGCGATCAGTAAAGTCGTATTTTCAGCCTCATCAAGCTGTTTAAAGGCCTCTATTAAATCTATGATTCCCTTATAAGCTCTTACTTGACCTAGAAAGAGAAAAACAAAGCTGGAATCAGAGATACCTAGGACTTTTCGAGCTTCTTTTTTTTTAATCTTGTTGTCATATTGACCAATGTAATTGCCGTGGGGAACAACAACGACTTTTTCACTCGGCATGAAGGGAAAAGACTCAGTTATTTTTGTCTTTGCAATATCGCAGTGTACAATCAGCCGATGAGAAAATTTGGCGACAGCCGAAGTACAAATTTTTTCTAGCCTGGGATTTAGGCACTCGTGTCGCTTTAGATTATGGACTGTCCACACGATTTTAATTCCAGTTAGCTTCAGAAAAATCAATCCAGCAATAAAAAGAGATAGTTTTAGATAAGATCTAAAGGTATTTTTCCCCCAATAAAATGTATCTAACCAGTGAATATGTACGACCTTCAGATTCATTCTCCAAGCAACCCAAGGAAGAAAGTAGTCACCTCCATCAAGCGCGAACACGCGAACACCCAATTGGGTCAACTGTTCGGTCAACTGCGTCTGATATGAGTTGGAAGTAATGAAGGGGACAAATCCTATCTGGAGATGCTTAGATTCGATTTGAACGTTTGTGGAGCTAGAAAGAATCATAGGCTAAGCAAAATTTGGACATCATTGGCGACGCAAGTACCTCAAGCTGCAGAGTCCGTTCAGATTCATGCAGATTAGAAAAGACTTTTATGATGTACCTACCATCCACCCTTTGATTGAGCGAACGGTATCTAAAACATTTCTATATAGGGTTGGACCTAACGTTCGCATTAAAAAAATTGCGATACTCAAGCGTGCATACTCTTTTGTATATTTCAGGGGTGGATAGAGATGTGCGGCGCGTTTTTGGTATTCAATGGCCTGTTTGCAATCTTTCTCCTTTGCCTGTAGGGGTTTCCACGCTAGTTTCAAATTAGCATAACCACAACTTTCATCCTTTAAGGACTGAACGGCTGCTGGAGCCGTAGAGAAAGCTTTCTCAATGACAACTTGATAACTGCGCTCCATTGACTTCCAGTCTTTTGAAGCACCACCAGGGTGCTGACGATAGTAGGTTAGGGCTTCTTTGACCACCGCAAACGGATACTGAGCCGCAATTCGCAACCACATATCCCAGTCTTCCACTGCAGATTTCAAGGCTTCATCAAACAGACCGCATTGATCGAAACACTCTCGTCGAACCATAGCAACACTGCCACATTCAACAATGTTGTGTTGAATCAGCGTGTCCCAAATCATCCCTGTTTCTGAATTCCGCAGACATTTCCCTGTAGATCGGCCTTGATCATCAATATAAGACACCCAGGAGTAAACCAGCCCTGCACTGGCGTTATTGTCTAGCTCCTGTACTTGCTTCTTCAGTTTGCTGGGATGCCAAAGATCATCGGCATCGAGAAATGCGATGTACTGCCCCTTTGCATGGCAGATGCCGGTGTTCCTAGCTCCAGATAAACCTCGATTTTCCTGTGAAATGAGAACAACCCTTGAGTCCTGAATTTGCGATCCCCATTCTTGGGTATTGTCGGTACTGCCGTCGTTAACGATGATGACTTCAAAGTCTGTATAGCTCTGCGCCAGTAAGCTAGAGATTGTTTCTGGCAAATACTCCATCGAGTTGTAGGCGGGCACCACGACTGAGACTGCTGGTATTTTTCTATTCACAGAAACGAGGCTTTGAGAACGGTTGAGAGACAGAGGGGGTAGCATCTCTTGAGACTAATCGTGATATATAGACCATTTTAGTTTACGAGCCAATCCCCAATGCCATGAGCTTAATAGAGTGGAGATAGGATCTCACTTTTTCATATCCACCTACGCCCAAGAGAAGTGTCACTAAAGAGGCGAACAGCAAACGCAAAAAGTAAAGAGAGAAAGCAGCCTTTGGGTATAAAGAAAAGGCAGAGCCAACGGATCCTAGAGCCTTACGAGGCTCTCCATTATCAACATAACTATAGCCTTGAGCAATACGAAAATAGCTATAGCTTTTCTGTTTCAGATGCACGAGGTCAGGCGAAGCAGAGCTGAAGTTTTTATCAATGACCTCTAAAGAATATTTCTCTGTATCGTTCATGCTCCGGCTTCGCGACATGCTGCTTTGATGGTGTCGATGAAAGGATAAGATTTCGGGGATCAACCCAAAACGATACTTTGATGCGAGCCGGACCCACATATCCCAATCTTGCTGCCCCCGAAGGTTAGGGTCAAATCCTCCAACAACGTTAAAGCAGTCTCGACGCACCAAAGGAACACTGCCACTAGCAATCATATTATCTTGCACGGCAATGCGCTTCCAGACATGCCCGGACGCCTTTGAAGCCCACACCCGATCTAGCGGTTTTCCATGCCGGTCCATGAGTCGTGTCCAGACGTAGGCAACACCGATGTCTGGATTTTTATCTAAGAGCAAAACTTGCTTCTCTAGCTTTGTTGAATCCCATAGATCATCGGAGTCTAGGAAGGCAATATAGTCTCCTTTTGCCTGTTCAAGGCCCGTATTCCGAGCTATGGGTGCCCCACGATTTTCTTGTGAAATCAAACAAATACGAGGATCGGTTTGTTGAGCAGTCCAATCTATGATGTTATCTGAACTGCCATCGTTGACGATCAAAAGCTCAAAGTCGCTAAAGGTTTGGCTCAGAACGCATTCAACGGTTTCTGGCAAAAAAACCATTGAGTTATAGGCTGGGATAATGATCGAAACTTTAGGCATACCAATCAACTAGGATTTAGCGAAAATAAGCTATAGAAAAAATCGGAATATTGCTTGCGATCGCAACACAAAATCCATGACACAGCATGAAAAAAAAGAACGTCAGAAATCCTTGAGCAAAGCCTGAAATCTTGTACCTTCCAATACACAACAAACCTGGTCATAGTTCGCTATCTTCTCACGATAAAGTCCTTTACTTATCTTTCGCAGGTCGCTTTCAAACTCAACATCTAGACTCTGTAACCCTAAGAACTCAATGACTGACGAAAGCAGATCATTTTTACTACTTTGCAGCTTTTCGTAGCTGATTTCCAATACAGGGTTGGGCAACGCACGCAAGGTACTTCTGACCGCCCGCGTGGCCGCCTCTCGTATCGAAAGATCCTTAACCAAAGAGGATACATCTAAGATCACCGGTTTTTGCGCAACCTCGGCTTTTGCATGAACAACGCTATTTTGATTCATACTAGCCTTTGAAATCAAAATATCGAGGTAGTTTTGTCGAACTAGGTGAATAACTTTGTATTCATCTAGCGCTAGCTTCAATAATATTTCTGGCCTTGGCAACAGCTGATTATACATGAGCTTGAAGCCCACCATATCCCCGAGTTCAGGAGATAATTTGAGCTGGTCAATGTATTGAAAAATAGACCAAGGCCTTCTTCGGTTGCCTTTGAAGCTCTTATAGGTCAGCATAGACTTACCAATACTAATTTTCTTATTATGGCCAGAGCTCAGCCTTCTAGCCCTATTTTTCATCTCCACCTCTTTGCTCTGCCAAAAGAATAGCTCACCGAACATTGTGACCTGCTCATGGCTATCTAATAATTCAGCAAGCCACGTTGAGCCGCTCCTTTGCGTCGTCAATACACAGAAACCTGCTTTTTTCATCGTCAGCTTAGCTCTTCTCTATTGTTCGCGAATCTATATCACCAGCATCTTGAGGATTTTGTGGGTCTCCCCAGTCCCAGCCCGCCATCGCCATTACAGACCAGAAATATAGCCAGAAAGGCGTAGCACTCAATACATTGTCGGCAAGCATGCCAACACATATGGCGACACCAATCGCAAATAATCCCGAGCATAAGTTACGCTGAGATTGCCCTTGAGAGCCTTTGAGTAAAGCTAATAAACGTGTGAGCTGTAGAGCTAGGAACGTAAGCAAACCAGCTAGCCCCAGCAATCCCGTCTCAACTAACGCTCTGATATAGTCGTTATGAGGGGCTAAATTATTTTCCTTAGGGATAAATTGACTTAAATCCAGGCCGAAACCCAAAAATGGGTGTTCTCGCCATGCACCTAAAACATCTACCCATTGAGCTATTCTCCAGTTAAAGCTATTCCCTCGCATCAGAATGGCCCTCGATACATCAATCTCTGGATTGAGTAATGGCGTTTCAGAAATTTCTAGTAAACGGGCTTGCCCAAATTCTGTACTTCCGAACAAGGCTATCGCAATGACTAGAAAAATTCCACTTGCGAAAAGTTTCGGCGGATCGATCTTTGTCAAGGCTTGAATCAGGATAAAGATAGAGAACATTATTAATGCGCCTAAAGCCTTGGTCCCGACAAGAACAAACGTTAGTAAAAACATGAGCGCTAACCAAGGCCAGCGTTTTTTTGATTGGTTTGTTTTCCACCAGGCTAAAGCAATAAATAGTATTAGATAAAGGGCAAAAGTATTTGGGTGACCAAATGTCCCATTGATCCGAGAGATATCGATTCCCTGTGCAGCCAGTTGGGCAGACTGCCCTCCTCGCCCCGTCCTAACTAGCTCTTCAGGTAAACTTGATGGCGCAAGTAACTGGACTAGACCGAAGGTAACAGGCGGAATCAAGGAAAAAAACATGAGAGAGAGTGCTTTGCTCGGATGCACTCTGTCCTTGAGCTGCATGACAAGCAAGTAAACCATCGCAAGCGTAAACCAGCGAACCCACTCCCGCAGGCTGATCCTTAGAAGAGAAGGATCAGCATCGAATCCTAATCCTCCTAGAGGCAGAAAAATCAACCATAAGCCATGGAATGCGACCCACCCTGCCAAGCACCACCAAAACCAGTCAGTTTTGACAGGACGCCCCGTCAGCAATTGCACAGTGATATAAATCAGCGTCAGTGCGTCTAAACCTATGGCATAAGCAGCAGGAATTCCTCCCTCAGAGAAAGTATCTAATGAACTGCGTATGAGCAATAAGCCAATGACAGCTCGCTCAAAATCCCAAAAAAAATAGGCTAGCAGAAAGGGAGCCGCAAGCGCAGCAACAAGCAAAGAAGGGGAAGTGCCAGCAATCACGCCAACCAGCAAGCCCGCAATAACAACACTGACAACGACCCAGAACGCTGGATTCAAGAAACGCTTTACGACAACGGGTAACACAAAAAAATCTCCCCTAATAGCATCCCTCATCCTGATTTAAGCAACAGCCAAACTCACTCCTATTGAGGACGAAACAACTTCAATAAAGCTACTACGCTGTCTCTTGATAGCTCTCTAGCCTGTATTGATAATATCTGTCAGTCTTGGGGATCCCATCATTCACAGCAACACCCAAAACATTGATATTGTGCTCTATCAACTCCGCTGCCGATCGCTTTAAGAGATCTTTCTCTGTCACATTTGGTCGAGCAATGAGCAGAAGAGGATATCCTTCGCTGCTAACCGCCATAGCATCAACGCAGCTCGTGACAGGAGGCGTATCAACAATAACGAGATCGTAGCTACTCCGCGCTTCTTCAAGCAAAATCTTCATGCCGTCTGATTCAAAAAAGCGGGAGGGGAGAACGCAGGAACTACCGGCCGTGACTACGGATAAGTTATCAATCGATGTTGACTGTGCAGCACTTTCAAGACTTACGTCACCTGAAAGGATGTCTGATAAGCCTGATTTATTCGGTAATTGGAACTGCTTATGGATCGTCGGTCGTCGCAGATCGGCATCAATAATTAATGTTCGGCGAGAGAGCATAGCCGCAACGGCAGCAAGATAGGACGTTACAACTGATTTACCTTCCCCTGAAATAGCACTACTAACAACCAGAGTATGGAACTCTTCCAAACCTCTAAATTCCAATGCTTTGAACAACGCTCGGTACGCTTCTAAAATAGCTGAATTTTCGTAAAAGCTTGCTGGCTCGCCTAAATTGAGAGTGTTTTTCGAGAGCCGAGGCAATGTACTTAAGACAGGCAACTCCACCAGCTCCTCAATTTCATCAGCGCTATAAAGCTTTCTATTTAGAGCCTCCAGCAGTATTACCGTACCGATTGAAAGAACCGCGCCCGCTAGCGTACCCAAGATAAGCACCACAGGAATATTTGGATCACTGGGTTTGCCGCT
Source organism: Acaryochloris thomasi RCC1774 (assembly GCF_003231495.1). Classification (NCBI taxonomy): domain Bacteria; kingdom Bacillati; phylum Cyanobacteriota; class Cyanophyceae; order Acaryochloridales; family Acaryochloridaceae; genus Acaryochloris; species Acaryochloris thomasi. Next base: position 197,361 of record NZ_PQWO01000006.1, on the reverse strand, counting down.
GGGTTCAGAAAGATCAAGAATCCTGAAGTTGCTCAGCAGTTGTGCCTCAGCCACTCGAACTTCATCCAACTTGCGCTCTAGCAACTGGATAGAGTTGAACAGAGCCTCCCTGCGTCGATCCATCTGGGTGAACCACTGCTCTAGGATGGGAAATTGCTGACGGCGCGACTCTAGCTGCTTCATGCTACCTCGAGCGGCCTCTAATCTTTCTTGGAGAGACAGACGCTCAATTTTCCCCTGAATCAACTGCACAGATAAGTCTTGACCTACCCGTGCGCTTTCAGGCGCGATGTTAACACTTGAACCGCCTCCCAACTGTGATAGTCGCTGATTATATAGTGTGCGAGCAGCATCCAGTTCTTGAACAAGCTGAATAACGATTGGATGGCTATCTGTAAGTTCAGTCCGACGCGCAGCGACCTGAGATTCTAAATTTGTCACGGCTGACTTTAAGTTCTGCAGTTCGGGATCTTGCCCCGTTCGAACCGAAGTATAGGTATTATTAATGCTGCCTGCATTCGTCAAAGTACTCAAAGACAGATTGCGCGCATCAACTTCTTGAATTTGTGACGTCAAATCACGAATTTGACCTTCTAACTGGGCATAGCTATTAACCAATAGCTGATTTGCCTCGTTATTATTCCCTTCAGCACTCAGCGTCACGTAACCATATTCTTGCTTGAATTTGCTCATTCTTGCTTCAACCTGAAGCAGCTCTTGACGTCGCTGAGGAATTTGCCCTTCTAAGAATTCACGAGCTGATTTAGCTTCAGCCTGAATTGTTTCCGTATTTTCTTGCACAACTGTTTGAGCAATGGAGTTGAGCATTCTAGAAGCTAACTCGGGGTCAGAGCTTGTATACTGCAGTTGAAAGATGTCGGTACCAGGAACAATACCCGTCTGGAGGCTTTGCTTGAGTTCTCCAACTGATAGTGGAATATCTACTGGATCATCCCACTGCTGACGATAGGACTGCAGAGCTCTCTCAAGAAGACGTTTCGAAGAGACAATTTCTTCTTGGTTCGCCAGAGCGCCATTACCGGGCTGTTGAGCAATCGTGCTACCAAAATCCGAGACGCTCGTGCTTGGCGTGCCATCCAAAATCAGGCGCACCTTAGAGGTGTATAAACGAGGCGCAAAAACCACGTATAGGCAAAGACCACACATAACGGCGGAAAAAGCTGCTAAAGCTGACCATCGATGCCGACTAAAGACAAGAGGAAGTCGGGATAAACTCTGATCCATGGAGATACCTTACTGCTGCACTTAAAAATTAAAATACCTAATACCTATACTAGCCACTTAATATCGAAAGTAGGGATATTTAACTCGTTACTTCTCACCCATTGGTAGAGACACGATTTAGATCTACATTCTATGTCTAAAGTATTTTTTACCTTGAGTAGAAATAATGGGCAGAGAAACATCTGGGCTGCTTCCAAGGAGGGCAAAGCATAGGTTCAGCGTTTCAATTGTGATGCCGTCCCAATCGTAATGTCTCTGAATGTGTTTCTGAGCTGCGTGGGCCATTTCCGCTAAATTGCCAGAATGGTTAATCGACCAGTCCAAAGCTTCGATACATGATTCAAGATCTCCAGCTTTAAACAAAACACCCCGATCCCGCCCCAGTAATTGCTGATGAACAAGGATATCACTGGCAAGAACTGGGATACCTTCTCGCATCGCTTCCAGCATCGCTAGGGGCAAACCCTCTAAATCAGAAGGCAAGGCAAATAAACCTGATCCTCTAACTATTTCAGCTAGAAACTTGCCCTTTAGCTGACCGGTAAAAACGATATCCATCCGACCCGTAGCACGTTTTTGCAAATCTGTTGAGAATTCTTCGGTGTCGCTACCTCCACCGACAAATACTAGTTTCCAGCCGGCTGGCTGCAGTTTGCTAAAGGCCTCAAGCAATAGATCTGGACATTTCTCAGGCACTATTCTGCCCAGAAACAAAACGTACTTATTTGCCGTTAACCCTAGAGATTGTCCATAGGCAAAGTTGGGATCTGAGTCAGCATACTTTGCCGGTGCGTTGGGAATATAGGTTGTTTCTCTAGCATGAGCTTGCGAGAAATATGACTGCAGAGCATGAGACACAACGATGATATCGTCTGCGCAGTGAGCAGCGGTCTTTTCACCAAGACGTAGCATCAAACTTGAAAACCGACCCCACTTAGCCCTCTGCCAATCCAAGCCATGGCAAACAGAAATGACTTTAGAGGTGGTGACTAGCTTGGGAATCCAGGAGAACAGAGAAGGTCCCAGGGCATGAAAAAAAACAACGTCGTACGGTCGTCTCAAGGTCATGATGGCCGCTAGCGCCGAATTCAAGAATGCGTCAATTCCTCGGAGGGGCAAGCTCGGCAACGTGATAACCCTCACACCATGGTAAATGTCATGATGAAACCAAGATGTCCCGTTGTAAGACGGTCGGGCAAAGAGGTCAACTTCGTGCCCCCAAGCAGCCATACGCGCACATATTTCAGCACAGTGCTGTTCTATCCCCCCCTGCTGAGCAGGTAAACCCTTTGCACCAATTACAGCAATCTTCATACGGGTTCAAACTCAATGTCATTTACTTGAAGTAACAGAATGATTCGAACGGTAGATGGCTCGAATATAGATATGGAGAAGGCCCGACTTATGCAGACGGAAGTCTCCAATATTAGGCCGAAAAAACGACAATAAGCTAATTTTACTTTCTAAACAGGAAAAAGACATTTAGTTCTAGATCGGCGTGCTTCTCGGACGCACAACAAACCCAATGGACCTCCCTGCATGCGACTCCTGGAGTTGAGTATGAATCACAAGGACGATAGCTTTAGGCAAAATGTGCCCAGACTTCGTTTCTTAAGTTTGATTAGGTCTCCAATCCCAAAAGCACCCGTGAACCGAACAATCTGACTGAGTCAATAGAAGACTCTAAGGCAGATAGTCAGACCTCATAACGCTGCTTAACAGCCAGAAGACAGAAGTCTAGAAACTAAGCGTCTCTTAGCTTCACAGTGATAAAGATTCGGTGCCGTTTAGAACCCCCCGATTCTCTACAGCAACCGCTCAATTTGACTGAACTCCCTAAAAAAGAATGCTATCAGTGTAGGACCCCCAACCCACGCTGAATAAATTTTAGCCAGCTATTCCACCATCACTGAAAATGTAGCGTGGAATGATAGCGCAGCTTAATTTAAAACAACTTAACAGGTTGTCATATATTTAATCATAGACTCCTGTGAACCGCAATGTTTGCACCCTATACGGCGTAGGCGGTGTTTAGCAGTCGTTGGCCTTCAAAATCAAAGTCATAACGCCTTAGGGCTAGATCGTAATTTTGAGAGCGCCTAGGCCGGTTGCAGCTATTACAGAATTTGGGGTGGGCTACTATTTGAGCAAAGGCACTCCAATCACTCACTTTTCGACAAACGTTGGAGCGGTTTGTCGCCGAGTCGGTGGTGAGCATCTGCTAGTAGTTCAGGGATCTGAGATTGGTAGGGACTAGCGCTCAAGCAGTTATTCAGATCGAGGTTTTGCACTTGGGCGGCTGTGTTCCCAGGGAACCAATGTCCCCCGTTACTAAGCAAGTTATATCGCATCTTGGCATATTCAACCATGTCATATGCGATCGCAAGGTTCCGCAGCCACAGAATCACAGGGATGTTAAGGTTGCCCGGCGTCTCGTCTGGCTCGGGAAGTCCTCTATGCCAGTTTTTGACCCAGTCTTCTCCTAGTACTTCAATAGCCTCATCTTCCAACCGTTCAATAATGGGGGGTAAATATTGCGTAGCCTGCTCTAGAAGGGGAAGGGCCTTGAGATGCTCGTCAAAGTCTGTTGCGTGAGCAGCCCCAAGACTGAGGGTATGAACCTGTGGATGACTTAGGCAAAACAGATCGTTAAACACCATTGGGCTAAGGGGAAAGCAGAGGTCTAGCAGTGTTTGTGAGGGTTTATAGAGAAGTCCTCCTTTATTGGAGGGGCTAATGATGAATACACCCATATCGCGCTCAGCGGCAGCCATCAAAGCAGGCCAGTTATGTTGATTGATGTAGTACCAGTGCAGGTTTACATAGTCAAATTGGTTAGTTGCGATCGCATCTACGATCACCTGAGTGGGTCCATGGGTCGAAAAGCCGATGAAGCGGACCTTACCCTGGGCCTGTAGCTGACGGGCGATATCAAGACAGCCCCCAGGTCGAAGACTGTACTCTAAAATTTCAGGCGTATTGATACCGTGCAGCCCCAACAGATCGACATAATCAAGCCGAAGATTGGCCAAAGACTGCTCAAACGTGTGCCGGAACTCCTCGGCATCTGGCTTAGGGCTAACCTTTGTTTGAATAATCAATGGCTCACGCGGTAGCTGAGGCAAGATGCGACCCAACTGAACTTCTGAGGTACCATATCCCCTCGCTGTCTCAATGTGATAGATGCCCAAATCAAGAGCGCGGCGAATCGTTGCCTCAAGATTGTCTTGACTGGCTTGGGTGATACCTTCTACCTGATCATCTCTCCAAGAATACTGGTAGCGCATTCCGCCACAGGAAAAGACAGGCATTTGTAGCTCAGTGCGCCCGAAGCGTCGATATCGCATCACAAATCAAACCGCGAGGAATTCATTAACGCTGATTATCCTAGCAAGGAAAAAGTGCCAGAAAGCTCAACGGCTCAAGATATTCCTTCACTAGATGTTCACCATTGAAATGTAATGTACATATTAAGATACTTAGCTGAGTGTGCGGGGGGGCCGCACCTATCGAGAAGCCTTTGGTTATGCCAGAGGCTTTGCTTTTGTCGTAAACGTCAATCGCCATAGTTAAATAGGCAGACATTGTTGAGCCATTGCTTGGTGGACGGCAAAATTATTTAAAACTGCACGTACAATATATCTACTGTGCAGGAGCATCCCTAAATGTCAGAGAATCGCCCTCAACTTCCCACAGTCGGCGGTGGGATGCCTGTGATTCATTACTGGGCAGCCAAGACCCTCTCGACTCGAGGGCCGAGGCTGTGGCGAACCCTTAATCACAAGAGCGCCTGTCTTTCCTGTGCTTGGGGCACAGGTGGGCAGCATGGCGGATTCACCAACGAAGTGGGAGAGTCTCTGCAGCGCTGTATGAAGAGCGTTGAGGCTATTCATGCAGAGTTAATGCCTGCTGTGTCAGAGCACTTTTTCGAACGCCACTCTCTTACTGAACTGCAGCAACTGACCTCCTATGAAGCAGACCGGCTTGGTCGCTGGAGCTTTCCTGTGATCCTACGGGCAGGCCAAAGCCACTACGAACGCCTAAGCTGGGACGAACTTTATGAGATTGCGACAGATGCCTTTCAATGCCCACCTGAGCGAGTAGCTTCCTATAGTTCAGGGCGATCCTCTAACGAAGCTGCGTACCTATTGCAGTTGATGATCCGGGCACTGGGGTCTAATAACCTAGCAGACTGTTCTGACCTCTGTCATGCGCCATCCACCGTTGGACTCAAACAGGTGTTTGGTTCTGGTACCTCAATGGTGAGCTTAAAGAGCCTAAAAAAATCTGACTGCGTCGTTCTCGTTGGCTCGAATGCGCCTGCGAATCATCCCCGACTCGTAAATGAACTGATTAAAATACGCGATCGCAACGGTCACATCATTGTCATCAACCCGGTTCAAGAAGTAGGATTAGTCAAATTTGCTTCCCCAGCCTTTCCGATTAAGTCGCTATTGACGGGTTCTGAAATTGCCTCACTATATTTGCAGCCGATTCCCGGCAGCGATGTGGCACTCTTTGTCGGCATTCAGAAAGCATTATTGGCAATGGATCTCGTAGAATTTGATTTTCTACAAGGCCACGTCGATGGCTGGGAAGCAGTTATAGAGCAGGTTCATGCGACTTCCTGGGACACCATTACTGCAACCTGTGGCGTTGCCCAGCGTGAGATAGAAGCAGCGGCCCAAATCATTGGGCAAGCCCAGAATGTTGTACTGGCATGGGCAATGGGGATCACCCAGCAAGCCAACGGCGTAGATAACGTATTCAGCATCGCCAATACTGCCCTCATGACTGGAAACGCAGGGAAAGAAGGCTCAGGCACCATGCCCATTCGAGGACACTCTAACGTCCAAGGCTTTGGCTCCATGGGGGTAACAACAAAGCTGAAAAAAGAAATTCAGCAGGCCCTAGAAACGCTACTCGGCAAATCTCTGAGCCGTGTCCCTGGCTACGACGCCCGAGCCCTCATTGAAGCTGCAGACACCCACAAAGTAGAGACACTGCTGTGTGTTGGCGGCAACCTCTACGCTGCCAACCCAGACCTTGCCCAGGCCAAAAGCGCATTCGGGAAGATCAAGACAGTAATCTATCTGGCAACAAAGCCAAACTTAGGTCACTTTCATGGCCTAGCCAATCAAAACACCATCATCATCCCCGTCTTCAACCGCTTCGAAACGCCCCACCGGACAACAACCGAATCAGGGAATAACTTTGTCCGACTCAACGATCCAGGCGAAACCCACCTGAAAGGAGATCTAATCTCCGAAGTCGAGTTCTTAACCGAATTAGCCCATCGGCTTTTAGGGAATAGCCCAGTTGACTGGCGTCGCCTGCAGAATACAGAGTATGTCCGGCAACTGATTGCTCAAACGATCCCAGGATACGCAGCCATCGCAGACATTGACAAAACAGAAGCTGAGTTTACAATCAGCGGACGCATTTTCAAGCAGCCAAAATTTCTAACACCTTCTGGCAAAGCCCAGATGCAGGTGACACCAATACCTGAGCTACATTTGCCTAAAGCCGAAGCGTTTGGGATCTCGGATCAGATCCCTAGCTTAGTCTTAGCGCTGATTACAGGGCGCAGCTATGGTCAACACAATACAGTGGTGTATCAGTTGAACGATCGCTATCGAGCCATGCCCCATCGCAACTGCATTTTGATGAACCCAGATGATGCAAAAGAAGCAGGCTTCAGCAATCATCAGCGCGTCACCGTACAGGGCAATGCTGACAAGCTAGAACAAGTAGAAATTATCTACGGGAACATCCGCTCAAGTGCAGCGCTAATGTTCTATCCAGAGGCCAATGTGCTGTTCAAAGCAAAAATTGATTCGCGCTGTGGGACCCCCGCCTATAAACGGGTTCCTGTTGTCATTTATGCCCAGAGTTGAAGTGCCGTCACTTAATTTGATTAACACAAAAGTTACCCGATGAGTCCCTTAACGGCTTGGCTAGAAGCATTGCAAAACGGCAGACCTTCTCCTTCGATGCAGGGCATTTGCATAAATTAGCCAGTTCTAACAGACATGTAAATGATGGCGTTTTGGAAGGATCCGTTGCGGGTCTTCAAAAACAGGCTGCAGAACACCATCACAATTTATTTGGCAGCGTAATGCTGTAATTTAGGCATTTTGCCTTCTCTGCAGTTTAGTCGTCACTTACACCTTATCGAGGTACTAGGCAACATATGGCATCTTGACTCCATCGATACAGTGCAACTACCACATCGAGCGCTAACGCGTTTCTTACTCGCTCTCAGCAAGATATCAAGAGCAGGGTAGAGGCAGCAAAAATAAACCTGCATTCTCTCCAAATTCAAACGGATCAAAAGCATGAATCATATTAGAACCCTTGATAAGATCCAGGTTATTGGAACGAATGTCAATGCACTATCTCTAAAGCAAAGTGCAACTCAGATCATTGCCTGGGCAAAACAGAATATTAGCAAGACCATTTGTGTGGCTAATGTTCACATGCTGATGGAAGCGTATTGGGATCCATCCTTCAAACAGATTTTACATTCAGCTGATTTGGTCACCCCAGATGGAATGCCGCTGGTCTGGATGCTGAAATTTCTAGGGGCATACAGCCAAGAAAGAGTTGCTGGCATGGATCTGCTCAAGAAACTCTGTGAAGAGGCACAGCAGCAAAAAGTCGGCATATTTTTCCTGGGTTCTGAGACAAAGATTCTTGCAAAAATGCGTCAGCGATTGGAAAGTGAATATCCCAGCTTAGACATTATCGGTATGGAGTCCTTGCCCTTTCGGCCTCTGACAGATCAAGAAGACCAAAAAATCGTAGAAAGAATTAATGGCACAGAAGCAGGCTTACTTTTCCTATCTTTAGGCTGCCCTAAACAGGAAAAATGGATTGCTCAGCATCGAGGCAGGATCAACGCCACCATGGTGGGACTAGGTGGCGTCTTCCCCGTTTATGCCGGGCTACAAAAGTATGCGCCTCAGTGGATAAGAACATTGGGAATGGAATGGGCATATCGTCTATATCAAGAGCCGGGGCGACTATGGCGACGATATGCAACAACGATTCCTCCCTTCGTCTGGCTTGCAGCGCGGCAGCTAATCACCAAGACAGTCGTTAGCCGAGCTCATCTGAGGGTGAGTAATCGATGATGCGATCGATTCAGGGCAGATGGTAAAGAGAGATATAGGTTAGCAGAGATCTACCTTTCTCACACTCAACACTCCATTGACCATAGCCGTCTAGAAGATGAATTCCCCACAGGTTTTTTCGTTATTTTCAAAAAGAATCTCTCTAATAAATTTCCATTTTCACAACTAAATCCCGGATTCTCTACGAAGCCAAAACAGCTTTGAAGGCACAAATATAGAGAGCTGAGCCAGCCTTTACCATCCGGCTAGCAGCTCAGAGTATCGCTGACATATATATTTTTCCCAAGGAAATAATTCAAGTATTGTGATGGAAAGTTTAGTAGTTGAAGACACAGATTCAAAGAGCAGCATCTTTGACAATAACAAGCAGTACGCCAGTTTGCACAATGCAATTTCCGGGCTACTGAGCCTGGAGCCTAGGTTATAAAAAGTGCGTTATTGAGAGATAGCTCGGCATGATTGACTCTCTTACATTGCAATCTGTTAAACAATCTGGAGTCCTAGCAACGGTTTTGAGCAGGAGTCTTCGATTCTTTGCGACTCTGCAGAACAAAATAGTGAGCGTCGCCAAGAAAGCGCGATTACTTGTAGATACGCTACGGAAGAGTTGGCAACACTAGGAGAGATGGGTTAAATTAGTTTTGATAAATCAACATCTAAACGCCACTTCAGGTAAGGCTATTTGCACCTACCATTTCATAGTTCTTAAAATTTACAGTTTTTGAATTATGCGATGAATTTTGTAGGCACCGACTGCTCACGCCGGTCGTTGCTTCGGAGAATAAACCTAGGGAGCACCTACACCTTGGATAAAGGGTCGGCACCATCAATGGATTCACTCTTAAGCCGTGATGGGGATTCATCAGAGGCCTCTACAAGCATTTTATCTTTTTTCATATTTTAGCTGTTTTTCTATGAAGCGCTAAGCTATTAATTCTGGGGAGCAATTATGGTCACACAACCATCCATCGAATCTAAAGAGTCTGATGAACTCAAGCCGCTTTATCAGCAGAAGACGCTTCAGGTCCTCTTTGGACGAGGTGAGACCAAGTGTGTACAAACGGCAGAGAGCATTGACGTCCACGTCAAAATCCCGGTACTGGGTGAAGAAAGTCGAGAACGAATTTTTTCTTGTCCTGGACGCGTTTATCAAAAATTTGGCTTTCATATTTTAGAGAGTGATGATTATTTCATCGGAGCGCTGACACGAGAGGTTGAATTCCCTCTCGAGAAAGCAACCTACGAGGTTTATATGGATTTCTTGGAGCTGACCAAAAACTGGAATTTATACCGGGTCTGGCACTACGTTCCATATATCAATGAAGAGACCTCTTCTCTAGAGAATTATCGCTCTTTCTGTAAAGCACGTTCGCTCGCCTTTGAGGCTTTTTACGGAGAGGGGTTCGATGTCAAACTGCCCGCAGCCTCTGCCGTTGGAATCGATGACAACAAGCTTGTTATGTACTTCGTCGCGGGTAAAGAGGACGGCAAACATGTCGAAAACCCCGAGCAGATTGCGGCATATAAATATCCGAAGCGTTACGGTCCTCGCTCTCCTAGCTTTGCGAGGGGGACTGTTCTTATGCGTGACAGCAAGCAAGTTGGGTTCCTCTCGGGAACGGCTAGTATCAAAAGCCATGAGTCAGTCACGCTATCAGACATGACGGAGCAACTGTATACGACAGTTGACAATATGAGCCTAGTCTTTGAGGAGATGGGGCTTTTGTTTGAGCGTCAGAGCTACGGTAACCTGATGCCCGATCCCGTCAAGCATGACAGAATTTTTAAGGTTTATATAAGGCGAGCAGAAGACGCGGCACATGTTCGAGAGCTTTTCCCAAAGCTGATCATGGCGACTAAAGACGATCACATTATCTACCTTAAATCAGATATTTGCCGATTTGAATTAGATATTGAAATTGAAGCCATTATCGAAGAAAGGTAGAGATAGGGTCGATAGATTCTAGAACCGCAGTATCCCCAAGCATTACAGGCGGAAGGGATGAGTGGATACTTACTTCCCGCAGACAGCGATTTCGATGAGAATATCGGTGCATCAGATAAGATGTGAGAAGACGGGGGGATGTCAATTTTATGACTTTCCTGGGGATCAATACATTTGACGCGGTAATGTTCTAGTGAACTCGCTATATGTTTTGGCTCGCAGGGGTTTGGGACAGCGTAATTATGATGAAATTTATAAATATAGGGTAGGCCAATGTTGAATCAAATGCTGGATAAAACGGCGAGCAGTTATCCAGATAATGATGCCGTTGTTTGCGGTGAATCAAGACTCACTTATCAAGCTCTTCGTGAGATAGTTCTTAGACTTGCGAATGGACTAGGTTCTCTGGGAATCAGCGAATCAGATTGTATCGCCTTGGTTTTACCGAATTGTCCCGAGTTCTTAATCAGCTTTTTCGCGGTCTCTCGCCTACATGCGATCGCATTGCTTTTAAACCCATCCTTCAAAGAAAGCGAACTCAACCATTACATTGAAGACAGCCAGACGAAGCTCATTATCACTGATGCAGCCCGTGCTGAGACTTGCCAAGCACTTATTGATAAAAGCGACCGACAGATAAAGCTAGTTGTGGTTGGGAACAACCCTCCCTGTGGTGTCGCATTCGAAGATGTCGTACGGGGTGCCTCCACCGAGGATCCATCAACTGATTCTTATGAGGGAGCCGTCTTATATCAATACACTTCTGGTTCCACCGGTAAACCGAAGAGAGTCAGCAGAACTCAGGTGAACGTTTTCTCCCAGGCGAGAAGCTGCGTTGAAACGCTAGGCGTCACCATGGAAGACAGTATTTTCTGTAGCGTGCCGATGTATCACGCCTACGGGTTTGGTGAATGCTTGCTAGCAGCAACTTGTTCAGGAGCCAAACTGGTGATTCTTGAACCCTATTCAAAGGATGGGGTCGTTTCTGAAATTCCTTTTGTTTTTCGTCGGCCTAGAGTGTTGGAGCTCATCAAAACAGAAAAGATCTCGATCTTGCCGAGTGTGCCTTACGTATACAGCATTTTGGCCTCTACGCCTCCCGATCCGACGATTGATCTATCCACTCTGCGGCTGTGTATCTCGGCAGGCAACTTCCTAGCAAAAGATATTTTTGACAAATTCTTGCTTCGATTTGGACTCCCCATTCGTCAGCTTTATGGCTGTACAGAGGCGGGATCAGTCGCAATTAATATGGAGGCATCTCCTGAGCATCGGTACGACTCTGTGGGTCAACCCATGCAAGATGTCGAGATCAAAGTTATGGGTGATGACGGTAACGAGGCGCAACCCGGCGTGACGGGTGAGCTGGCCATCAAGAGTAACACGCTAACCCAGGGATATCATGATGCCCCAGAGGTTAACAAAGAGGTCTTTCGAGAAGGTCATTATTTCACGTCAGACCTAGGGACTAAAGATAAAGACGGCTACATCTTCATAACGGGCCGCAAGAAAATCTTTATTGATACGGGTGGCCATAAGGTCGATCCCTTTGAAATTGAGAATCTCTTAGCGACACACCCCAATGTGAAAGAAGTTGTGGTCGTGGGGACTAAGCGCCCCTATGCAGGGGAGGTGATCAAAGCCGTAGTAGTTGCTGAGGGAGAATGTGAGGAGTCTAGCATCATCAGTTACTGCCAAGATAAGCTAGCTGACTTCAAGACTCCGAGGATTGTTGAGTTCAGAGATGAAATTCCTAAGAGCGCTCTGGGTAAAATATTACGTAAGGACTTGATCTAGCTCATTTTCCTTATTTCTAGCTAACAGCATCTCTTCAGGGGCGAATTGCTTTCATGAGATGCTGCCGTTGACGGTGACGAGTCATGAAAGTGGCTCTTTGCCAGCTCTTCTGTTGCTTTCATGAGTTTCGGGAGTAACTTCTCTACCATCACAAAGATAGATCTAGTCAGACAATTGATTTCCTGGTTGTAACGCTTATAAAAGTTGATTTATAAAATGACTGCTGAAGAAATTAAGCCCAAGATTTACTCCGTTGTTCTATCTATTCTACCAAATACAACAGAGGATCAAATCGCAGACGATAGCGATATTTTTGCGCTCGGACTGGACTCAGTGAACGCGATGAATCTCATCTTTCAGCTACAGGATGAGTTTGGCGTTCAGTTTGATATGGGTGAGATCAACCTTGATAACTTTAGAACCGTTGCCAATATTGAAGAATTGCTGAAAAGCAAGCAAAGCGCTTAGTCGTACCGTCCTGCATAGAAACGGTATTTCCTCCAGATAATTAATCAGATTGTGAACCTCAGCCCGTAGAGGAGTGACCCAGTGCCAGACGCATCAGACCATCAAGAAAAAATCGATATTGAAAGTCCTGGCACTAATGACTCATCCGCTGACCAGAAAGGACAGGACTTCTGGGAAGCTATTCGAGCCGCTATGGAGGCGCAAAAGCAAGCTCCACCCTTAGAACCGGTCAGTCGGGACCAGAATCTACCGCTCTCCTTTGCTCAAGAGCGTCTTTGGTTCCTGGCTAAGATTGGGTCAAATAGTGCCTACAATATTCCCTACACTTTTCGGCTCAACGGCTCCTTGAATCCGCAAATTCTTGAGCAGAGCCTGATTGAGGTATTGAATCGTCATGAGGCTTTAAGAACCTACTTTAAAGAGGTGGATGGGACACCGATACAGGCTGTCTCAGACAGTATTGCCGGTATTTTTGAAACCTATGATTTAAGGGAGTTGTCGGCTGAGCAACGGGACGAAAGGCTCAAGCAGCTCGTTCAGGACAACATCAATCGGCCCTTTGACTTGGGCAAAGCACCTCTTCTAAGAGCTAAGCTACTTCAACTGGATGAAGACCAGAACGTACTGAGTCTATGCATTAACCACATTGTTTTCGATGGCTGGTCAGAGGGATTATTCTTCTCTGAGCTAGGAGAAATTTACAAGGCCCATCAGATAAAACAGCCTGCAACGGTCCCGGATCTGCCGATTCAATATGCTGATTTCTCGAACTGGCAGCGTAGCTGGATTGCCACCGGTGCTTTAGCGCCACAAATATCTTACTGGGAACAGCAGCTAGAGGGCTGTCCATCCGTTATTTTACCTGTCGACCACGAACAACCCTCTTTCCCGGCAATGGCAGGGACTCGACAATCTCTGACGCTGCCGTCCTCTCTGAAGACTGCTTTAGAGTCTCTCGCAAAAGATTCAGGAACAACGCTTTTTGTCACTCTTTTAGCTGCATTCCAAACGCTTCTGTATCGATATGTCGGCCAGGAAGATATCACGGTTTGCTCGCCAGTTGCCGGTCGCAATCGGCCAGAGATTCAGAAGTTGATTGGGTACTTCAACAACATTATTCCCCTGCGGTGTCAGCTATCGGGCAATCCAAGCTTCAAGGAACTGCTGGATCGCGTTCGCGTGACATCATTGGATGCCTTTAAGCATCAAGATGTGCCGTTTCAGCAATTGGGAGACATTCAGGGTCTTTTACTCCCTTCAATCTCGAAGGTTCTGTTTGCGTTGCTCAACACCCAAAATCAGCCCTTTCAGCTGCCGGATGTTCAGATTGAGGCGATGGTAGCACCTGAGAGAAATGCTGACTTCGACCTATCTTTTTTCTGGGAGGAAGGAGAGGACGGGCTAGTCGGCGCTTTAGAATACAAAACGGATTTATTTGAAGCTGAGACAATCGCGGCATTTCTCAGAAACTATCAGTCTCTACTAAACGGCATCGTTGAAAGTCCTGAGCAGGAGATTGCCTCGATTGAGCTGGCAGAGGCCATCAGCTACACGCCGCGTCAACCCGTTAAGCCGGCGGGGAGCACAAACGTTACGCCTCAGACTACGGTAGAAAAACAGATTCTTGAGGTCTGGCAGGATGTACTGGGTCTAACGGATGTCGGGATTCACGATAATTTCTTTGAAATTGGGGGCGGTTCACTGCTACTCGCCCAAGTCCATCAACGGTTGACAAGCCTTTTTGAATCTGACTTTTCCCCAATTGAGCTATTTAAGTCTCCGACCGTTCATTCTTTAGCGCAGTTTTTAACGGCGGCTCCATCGACGGGATCTTCTTTTCAGGCTGTCAAAGATAGAGTGCAGCGCCAAAAGCAGCGCCGCAACCAGGGGTTCGAGGGTGATGCTACGTCAAGCGTGGAGGGCATTGCCATCGTCGGCTTGGCAGGGCGTTTCCCTGGGGCTGATACTGTTGAGCAGTTCTGGCAGAATCTTTGTGATGGCGTAGAGTCGCTGACTGCTTTTACAGACGAGGAGCTGTTGGCCGCTGGCGTTGATCCGACTTTGTTGAGCCAGCCGGGATATGTCAAGTCAGGCCCGATTATCGACGATATCGAACTGTTCGATGAGTACTTCTTTGGATTCAGTCCTCGGGAGGCTTCTGCGCTTGATCCCCAGCATCGAATCATGTTGGAGTGCGCTTGGGAAGCTCTAGAGAATGCAGGCTACGATCCGGATACCTTCCCTGGCAGAATTGGGGTCTATGCTGGTGCTCTGTTCAGCAGCTATTGGCACAATAATCTTCTGTCTCGTCCAGACTTTATCCAGTCGATGGGGGCGGGTCCGGTGGAGATTGCCAACGATAAAGATTTTGTCGCCACTCGGATCTCGTACAAGCTCGATCTGAAAGGGCCTGCATTCTCTGTGAATACGGCCTGCTCGACTTCTTTAGTTGCCACACACTTAGCTTGCCAGAGCCTCCTCAGTGGTGAATGCGATATGGCGATGGCGGGAGGCGTGACCATTAATGTGCCCCATCGAATAGGCCATCCCTTTGAGGAAGGTTGGATTGAGTCAGCCGATGGTCACTGCCGTCCCTTTGATGCTGAGGCGCAGGGAACTGTTCTTGGTAATGGAGCTGGAATTGTTGTTCTAAAACGTCTTGAGGACGCTTTGGCTGACGGTGATCATATTTATTCTGTGATCAGAAGTACGGCGCTCAATAATGATGGCTCGTTGAAGGTTGGCTACACGGCCCCTAGCGTTGATGGTCAAGCAGATGTAGTTGCTGAGGCTCACGCTCTGGCTGGAGTTGAGCCTGAGAGTATTTCCTACATTGAGACCCACGGTACAGGAACCCAAATGGGCGATCCCATTGAGGTGGCAGCTTTAACCAAAGTCTTTCGTGAGCAAACCGAACAACAGGGATTCTGTGCCCTGGGATCTATCAAAAGCAATATTGGTCATCTGAATCGAGCGGCAGGCGTTGCGGGTTTAATTAAGGCGACCTTGGCGCTCAAGCACAAGCAGATTCCGCCAGTTGTCAACTTTGAAACACCGAATCCTCAGCTTGATCTAGAGAACAGCCCTTTTTACATCAACAAAGAGCTGCTGCCTTGGGAGACGAATGGGGGTCCACGTCGGGCAGGGCTTAGCTCGTTCGGGGTCGGGGGTACCAATGCCCATGCGGTACTGGAAGAATCACCCAAGATAGATGCCTCTGGAGAATCTCGTTCCTGGCAGCTATTGGTGCTTTCTGGCAAGACAGAGGAAGCTCTGGCGGCGGCGGTTGAAAATTTTGCTATCTATCTACGTGAGACTCCGATTGAAAATCTAGCTGATGTTGCCTACACATCAAAGGTGGGTCGGCGAGCGTTCGAATATCGGACAGCAGTGGTTTGTGAACGTGGGGAGGATGCGATCGCAACCCTAACCACATGGGAACCCGAAGAAGCCATCTACGCCCCCGACACCCATCAGCCTTCGATTGTCTTTATGCTGTCGGGACAGGGCGCTCAATACGTCAATATGGGCCGCGATCTCTACGAAACAGAGCGCGTTTACAGAGAAACAGTCGATCGCTGCGCAGAAATCCTAGAGCCGCACCTTGGCCTAGATCTACGCGAAATCATTTACAACACCTCGGGAGATGCTGCAGCCAACACCGAGCTCCTGAAGCAAACTAACATCACTCAGCCTGCGCTCTTTGTCACAGAGTATGCCGTTGCTCAGCTCTGGATGGCTTGGGGCATTCAGCCGCAGGCCATGATTGGCCACAGCATTGGCGAATATACGGCGGCTTGCTTAGCGGGCGTCTTCTCGCTAGAAGAAGCGTTGGCGCTCGTTGCAGAACGGGGCCGGTTGATGCAGTCCCTGCCGTCAGGCTCGATGCTGACCGTTTTCTTGCCAGAAGATGAAGTCGAAGCACTGTTGAATGATCAGCTCGCTCTGGCGACCAGTAATGCTCCATCTCTATGTACCGTGGCCGGACCTGCAGAGGCTATTGATGCTCTCAAGCAGAAGCTGGAAGACGAAAGTATTGACTTCCGAACCCTGCACACATCCCACGCTTTTCACTCCTTCATGATGGATCCTATCCTGGAGCCTTTCACTGAGCGGGTGCGACAGGTGCAGCTCAATCCGCCTCAGATTCCCTACATTTCAAACGTGACGGGAACTTGGATTACAGATGCAGAAGCTACTGATCCTAGCTACTGGGCGAACCATCTCCGATCCACGGTGCGCTTCACCGCTGGAGTCAAGGAACTGTTAGAGGATGAAACGCGCGTCCTTCTGGAAGTTGGTCCTGGACGGATGCTGAAGTCTCTGGCTTCCAAGCAGACTGGAGCTGAGCGAGTCGTGCTTTCCTCCATTCGCCATCCTAAAGAGGAAGCTTCAGACGTTGGCTTTGTACTCGAAACCGTCGGTCAGCTCTGGCAGGCTGGTGTCAAGCTGGACTGGGCTGGCTTCTATGTTGATGAGCAGCGCTACCGGGTGCCGCTGCCGACCTATCCGTTCCAGCGTCACCGTCACTGGATTGATCCTGCACCAAAAATACAGGGACAGGCTCTTCCCAGTGATGCCCGTAGTCAAACGATGCATCCGCTATTGGGGCAGCGCCTCCATCTAGCTGGGATGACTAACATTTGCTTTGAGTCTCAGGTTAGTCCTGCGATCCCAGCTTTTCTGAACGATCACTGTCTGTTTGAGACAGCGGTGATGCCCGCCACTGGATACCTGGAAATGGCGCTGGCTGCTGGCTCCAGCCTGATTCAATCTGAGACATTAGCCGTTGAAGATGTCAAGGTTCAACGGGCGCTAGCGCTGTCGGACGATGAGACGCAGACGCTTCAGTGTGTTCTTAATGCCGAGGGCAATCAGAGCTATTCGTTCCAGGTGTTTAGCCTCAAAGAACTGAAGCAGACCGAACCTGTTTGGACGTTACATGCTTCTGGCAATGTGCGAGTCCCCCAGGAATTAGAAGTACCTCCCGTTGATTTGACGGCGCTGAAGGCAGCACATACTGAAACAATTGCGGCGGCGGCTCACTACCAGAAGTTTGCAGATCAGGGCATTGGCTACGGTGAAACCTTCCAGGGTGTGAAGCAGCTTTGGACGCAGCCTCAGCAGGTCTTAGGAGAAATTGAGCTACCCGCTTCTGTTGCCTCTGAAATCAAGCAATTCAAACTGCACCCGGCCCTCTTAGATTCCTGTCTCCAGGTCGTGGGTGCCCTCTTCTCCGGCGAGGACTCTGATGACACCTACGTTCCGGTCAGTTTGGCCGCTCTAGATCTTTATCGCGCGCCAGAGACGCATCTTTGGTGCCATGCCGAGCAGCTCCAGCGAGATGACCAAAGTTTGACTGCAACGCTGACGCTGTTGGACGATCACGGAAACGTGGTTGCTCGGATTCGAGATCTAGCGTTGCGACGAGCCAGCCGTGAGGCGTTGATGCGAAGTCTACAGCAGAATGTTGAAGACTGGCTATACGAGTATGCTTGGGAACCCCAAGAGGTCGGCGCAGGCGATGTAGCAAAGATCCCGAATAACTGGCTCATTTTTATGGATCAGGCACAGGTAGGGGAGAATCTTGCCACCTCACTACAGGACAAAGGCCATCATTGCAAGTTGATTGCCAGCGGGTCAGCCTACGGTCGGCAGGGTGATCGCTACACCGTCAATCCAGAAGCACCTGAGGACGTTCAGCAATTACTGAGTAATCTTGACCTGAAGCGAGAGGGGGGCTACGGCGTCGTTCACCTCGGAAGCCTTGATCAAGCGACTAAAGCGGTGAGCACATTGACGTTGCCTGAGATTCAAAAAACGCAGGTTAAAACCTGTGGCGGCGTTCTGCACCTTGTCCAGGCTCTCAGTCAGGCCAATGTTTCTGCTGGGGTTTGGCTCGTGACCGCTGGGGCACAAGCTGTGGGACAAGTTCCAGAATCTGTTCAGGTTCAGCAGTCTCCTTTATGGGGGCTAGGGCGCGTGATTGCTCTAGAACATCCCGAGCTGCACTGCAAGATGGTGGACCTTGATCCGTTTGCTGCGGCAAATAAGGCTGAGGCGTTGTTGGCTGAAGTGACAGGCGTTGATTTAGAGAAGCAAGTCGCCTATCGACAGGACGTTCGCTACACCGCCCGATTGGTCCGCCGGACTGAGCAGAAAAAGGCTGAGCAACCGTTCCAGCTCAAGCTCAAGGAATACGGGATTTTAGAGAATTTAACGCTAGAGCCGCTGCAGCGACCCACTCCTGGACCGGCTCAGGTGGAGGTCAAGGTCCAGGCAACGGGCTTGAACTTTAAAGATGTGCTCACGGTCTTGGGCAAGCTGCAGGATTACTTTAAGACTCTGGGGCTAGAAGACCCTGAGAATATGCCATTCGGTTATGAATGTGCAGGCACTGTAACCTCTGTGGGCGACGGCGTTACTGATTTTGCCGTGGGTGATGCAGTGATTGTTGCGATCGCAACCAACTGTCTCAGCAGCCACGTGATTGCTGACGCCCAGTTCGTGATTCCCAAACCTGTCGAACTAAGCTTTGAAGAAGCCGCGACAGTCCCCACCAACTATCTGACCGCCTACTATGGTCTGCACACCCTGGCTGAGATTAAAGCGGGCGATCGCATCCTCATCCATGCCGCAGCCGGTGGCGTCGGTCAAGCTGCCGTCCAACTCGCCCAAAGAGCTGGAGCTGAAGTATTTGCCACCGCTAGCCCGGGCAAGTGGGACTTTCTTAAATCGATGGGTGTTCAGCACGTCATGAACTCCCGCACGCTGGACTTTGCTGACGAAGTGCTGTCCTTGACTAACGGAGAGGGCGTCGATGTTGTCCTCAACAGCTTGGCAGGTGACTTCATGACCAAGACCTTTGACACCATCGGTCGCGGCGGTCGGTTCCTAGAGCTGGGCAAAATTGGCCTGTGGACGCAAGAGGAAGCCAAGGCACTGGGCAAAGACATCAACTATATGCCCTACGATCTCGGCGACGACATTGCCGTTCCGCAGCCCGCCCGCATCAAAGAGATGCTGACGGTCCTGATGGCCGCTTTCCAGGACGGCTCCCTGAGACCGCTGCCTTTCACGGCCTTTCCGATGCAGGACTATATCGGCGCGTTCCGATTTATGGCCCAGGCCAAGCACATTGGTAAGGTTGTGATTTCTCAGCCTCCTCAATCTCCAACAAAAACCGAGGTTGTTCGGGAAGATGCGACCTACTTAGTAACAGGTGGATTAGGCGCTTTAGGTTTAGAAATTGCCAAGTGGCTTTCAAAACA
Organism: Acaryochloris thomasi RCC1774; assembly: GCF_003231495.1. Lineage (NCBI taxonomy): Bacteria > Bacillati > Cyanobacteriota > Cyanophyceae > Acaryochloridales > Acaryochloridaceae > Acaryochloris > Acaryochloris thomasi. The sequence goes on along the minus strand of NZ_PQWO01000006.1, from coordinate 177,499 downwards.
AGGGGCTAAGCATGTCGCTCTGACCGGACGCCGGGGCGCAAGTCCAACGGCCCAGGCTGTCATCGACCAGCTTCAGGAGGCGGGAACTCAAGTCCATGTGGTCGCGGCTGATGTTTCCAAAGCAGAAGCTGTGGAGCGGACCCTCAAAGAGATCGAACCGTATCCGGCGCTGCGTGGGATTATTCATGCGGCTGGGGTAATCGATGATGGATTGCTAGTTTCGCAGAGTTGCGATCGCATCCTCGAAGTAATGGAACCCAAAGTCAACGGAGCCTGGCATTTGCACAAGCTCACTCAGAAACACCCTCTAGACTTCATGGTGTTCTTCTCCTCCGTTGCCGCCCTCTTAGGTGCCCAAGGTCAAGGCAACTACGCCGCCGCCAACGCCTTCATGGATGCCCTCGCCCACTACCGCCAGTCCCTAGGCCTGCCTGGACTCAGCCTCAGCTGGGGTCCCTGGGCAGAGGTCGGCATGGCCGCCAGCATGAGCGAACAAGACCGCGCACGCTTATCCTCTCAAGGCATCAGCTCCATTCCCGTAGAACAGGGGCTTCAGGCTCTAGAGCAGATGATTGCCGAGTCCCGAAGCCATGTCGGTGTCTTGCCCGTTAACTGGTCCACCTTCATCCAGCGCTTTTCAGGAGAAGCCTATACAAGTCTGCTGTCTGAGCTAGCGAGCCCTATTTCCGCAGCAGCTAGCGCAGAAGGAAGCGACTCGATTCAGATCGATGAACTACTCCAGCAGCTAAAAACAGCATCAGAAGAAGAGAGTCTTTCGCTACTCCTGAAATACTTACAGGTTCAATCTGCTGAGGTTTTGGGATTACCGGCCTCTCGACGGCCCAAGTCGAAAGACTCTCTCAATCGCCTCGGCCTAGATTCCCTCATGGGTGTTGAGCTGAGGACCCGCCTCCAAAGTCAACTCCAAATTGACGTTGCCATGGAGCAGCTGATCGGCGGCAGTACATTGCAGGAGCTAACAGGGGAACTCTTACATAAGCTGAGAGTTGCCAATATCTTGCTGCCGGAATCCACCCCTTCCGAAGAGCTGGAAGAAGAAGAGATGGAGGAGTTTTTCATATGAGCCTGGAACAACTGTTGTCCGATCTGTCCCAACGTGGGATTAAAATTTCCGTGCAGGACGACAAGCTGCGCGTCCGGGCTCCAAAAGGTCGAGTTACCCCAGAGCTGCGGGCCGCCCTGCACCAATCAAAACCAGAGCTGCTCAATCTCCTCAGCCAGCAAAGAACAGTTGCCAGTCCTGCAAAGGCAGCGAACGCCATTCCGCTTCTTTCCCGCGATGCTCCTCTACCCGTTTCTATCGCCCAGGAACGTCTGTGGCTAGTCGATCAGCTCCAACCTGGCAGCAGTACCTACAATCTGCCCATGGCGTTTCGACTGACCGGTCATCTTGACGCAGATCGGCTCGAAAAGTCCCTACAAACCCTGGTCAAGCGACATGAAGTTCTCAGGACTATCTATCCTCCCAGTGGGGACGGTCCCAGCGTCATCATTGAGACAACGGCCCCAGCACTGACCTGTACTGACCTACAGCAGCATCCTGAACCTGAAGTTCAAGCTTTAGGCTTAGTTGCAGAGCTGAGTAAGAAACCCTTTGACCTCGCTCAAGGACCTCTCATCCACTACAGCCTGATCCGCTTAGCTGCCGATGAGTCCTTACTCGTTATTGTTGTTCATCACATGGTGGCAGACGGTTGGTCCTTAGGACTGATCATTTCTGAAATATCTGCGTTCTACAATGCCAAAGGCTCAGGCGAAGTATCTTTCACAGATCTTCCCTTTCAATATGCTGACTTCGCAGCTTGGCAAAAACAATGGCTAGCGAGTGAACAATTGACGCCTCAGCTAGACTATTGGCACCAAATTTTTACAGACTCTCCAGAAACCCTCAAGCTACCTCTAGATCGGCTCCACTCAACCAGTCAAAGCACGCAGGGACGCTGCCAGACTTTCAATATAGATAGCTCGCTCTCTCAAGCCCTCATCGCTTTTTGCCAGCAGGAAGGTAAGTCTCAATTCACGGTCCTTTTGGCATCCTTCAAAGCATTGCTGCACTGCTATAGCGGCCAAAAGGACCTCATCGTCTGTTCGCCAGTCGCGGGGCGCAGCAGCGACACACAGCAGTTAATCGGGTATTTCAATAACATCTTGCCCTTGCGGACCCAGGTTTCTAGTCACCAAACCTTTCGTGACCTTATCCAACAGGAGCAGAAAACAGTCACCGCAATTTATGACTATCCTGACGTACCTTTGCAACAGATTGCCAATTTCCCGAATTTAGCAGGTATTTCCCTATCCCGAGCGTTGTTCGTCCTTCAAAGTCAACAGAGCGGTCCCCAGCAGGCTCTGACCCTTGATGCAGTAACCGCTCAACCGCTAACAAAAGAAGAAATGGGCGTTGATACCGCTGACTTTGATCTAGCAATTTTTGTAGAGCCAGCCCCCCATCAGTTCGGCGGATATATTCAGTATCGAACAGAGCTTTTTGAGCAATCCACAGTCGAAGATCTCTTTCGTCACTGGGTGACTTTGCTAGAGCGAGCACTTGAGCAGCCAGAAGCAACATTAAGTGAGCTGCAGCCCCTCGGCACCGTTGAGCGTCAACAATTACAAGATAAAGTTGATGCACTCAATCAGCTTTCAGCCAAAGCCGAACAAGATCAGGCCCACTACGTTGCCCCTCGCAATCCCGTAGAGCTACAGTTAACACAAATTTGGCAAACTGTTTTGGGTGTAGACCAGGTTGGCGTGCATGATAACTTCTTTGATCTAGGCGGCTCTTCGTTGTTAGCGCTGCAGTTGTTCAATCAGATCAAAATGGTCTGTGATCAAAAGCTACCGTTGGCGACCTTGATTGAAGCACCAACCGTTGAACAGCTAGCCGAAACAATCCGTAAGAAAGATGAGTCGGCTCCCTGGTCTCCGATTGTTCCCTTGCAGCCCCATGGTGCTAAGCCTCCTTTTTTCTGCGTTTGTGGCAGAGGGGGTCACGTCCTCAATTTTCGAGTTTTAGCGAGTCTTTTAGACTCAGAGCAGCCCTTCTATGGTTTAGAGTCCCGTGCTCTAGATGGTCAGCACTCTGCAAATGTTCGCATTGAAGACATGGCCGCAGACTATCTTCAAGAAATAAGAACGTTTCAGCCAGAAGGACCTTATTTTCTTGGAGGATACTCCTTTGGCGGTATCGTAGCCTTTGAAATGGCCCAGCAACTTCGTCAGAAAGGTCAAAAGGTAGCACTGCTGGTCTTGTTTGACTCAATACGGGATGTCTCACCGTTGAAGAGGTGGCTTTATAATGCGATGAATCTTCTGCGATTTCGAGTTCATCCTCTCGTTTTTCTGAAATATTTTCTTAATTTCCTACAGCATCAGCTCAAGGAAAAAAGTTACTCGAACAGGCTCCTTCGTCCTTTCTTCTCATCTAAGTCACGTCCTCACTGGAGTTCCACGATCGATGAAGTGACCTACCGAGTCGCGCAAGCCAATTACAAAGCCGTCAAAGACTACGAACCCAGAATCTACTCAGATACGTTAACCATTCTTCGAGCCACTGAACGAAATGTTGACCAGCAACATGTATATCGCGCGCCTGACCTAGGTTGGGGAGAGTTAATCGACGGGAAGATAGAAGTTCATTCTGTCCCAGGCTATCATGGAAAAATGCTGAGCCAGCCCTACGTTCAAGACGTAGCTCAGCAGCTCGGAGCATGCTTGGACGAGGCTCAGAAAATATCAATCCGTTTCAACGAGCCGACACAGACATCAAATTAGAATCAGGCTATATTACCCAAAATTCCCGCAGAAAAAGCGAACAATACAGGTTCACAAGGGAATGAAGCCTTGAGTCAAGGAAGAAGCACCAATGTGATTTATGCCGGAGGCTACATTATCCGGTGATCTAGAAAAGGAAATGGAGGAAATTACATGAGTTTGGAGGGTCTGCTATCTGAGTTATCTCAACTGGGGATCAAGGTATCTGCTGAAAACGATAGGTTGCGCATCCGAGCTCCTAAAGGGAAATTTACCCCTGAACTCCAAGAGACTTTAAAGCAGTCCAAACCAGAGCTGCTGCAATTACTGAGTCAGACCAAGACTTTCTCGGGTTTAGCTTCGACTCTTACTCCTATCCCTGTCACTTCCCGAGATGTCCCCTTGCAGGTTTCAATGGCCCAAGAACGCTTGTGGTTAGTTGATCAGCTTCAGGCAGGCATGGGTATATATAACCTACCCATGGCCTTTTGGCTGACGGGCAATCTTCATATCGAACGCCTTGAGGCCGCGCTGAAAACAATTGTTAACCGCCATGAAGTTCTAAGAACTATCTACACCAGTAACGGTAGTGGTCCCAAAGTCGTCATCCAAGCAGAAACTCCCCCTGCCCTTACGATCGTTAATTTACAGGAGCAGAGTGACGCAGAAAGCCAAGCGCTACGCAGGGTCGCAGAGATCAGTAAGCAACCCTTCGAGCTAGACAAGGGACCGCTGATCAACTACACCTTGCTCCAGATATCGTCACAGGAATACTTACTGGTTATTGTGGTCCATCACATGGTGGCAGACGGCTGGTCTTTGGGCTTAATTATTTCAGAGCTATCTTCTCTATACAATGCAGGAGGATCAAATATATCCTCCGCATTACCAGAGCTGCCTTTTCAGTATGTCGACTTTGCGGCTTGGCATCAGGAGTGGCTTTCAGGAGATGCTCTCAAACCCCAAGTAGAGTATTGGCAGCAGGTCTTCGATGAGACTCCCGAGGCCTTGAAGCTGCCCCTCGATCGGGCCTACTCAAACAATCAAAGCATGCAGGGACGCTGTCAGTCTTTCAGGATAGAGCGTCCTCTCTGCCGTGCCTTCACTGATTTTTGCCAGCAGGAGGGTAAGTCTCAGTTCACTGTTCTTCTCGCGTCATTCAAAGCATTATTGCACTGCTACAGCGGGCAGACTGATCTCATTGTTTGCTCACCAGTAGCAGGACGCAGCCGCAGTGATACGCAAAAACTGATTGGATATTTCAACAATATTCTGCCCCTGCGTACGCGGGTCACGAGTGAATTGACGTTCCGAGAACTAATGAATCAGGAACAACAGACGATCACAGCCATCTACGATTACCCCGACGTGCCCCTGCAGCAAATTGCGGGCTTTCCATCATTAGCAGGTGTTCCTCTATCCCGCGCACTATTTGTTCTTCAAAGTCAGCAGAATGGCCCACAACAGCCTCTTGAACTCGGCCAAATGACAGCTCAAGCCTTGAGCAAAGAAGAGATGGCAATAGACACAGCTGACTTTGATCTAGCGATATTCGTTGAGCCCGATGGCGATGATATGGGTGGGTACATCCAATACAAAACAGATCTGTTTGATAAGGCAACCCTGAAAAGCCTGTTTCAGCACTGGATGATTCTACTGGAGCGAGCGATTGCACAACCCGAAGCAACGCTAGCTGATATTAGACCACTAGGGACCGTTGAGCAAAAACAATTAAAAGATAAGCTCGACGCTCTCAATCGCTCACTAGATACAGACAACAACAAGAATTATCTGGCACCTCGAAATCCTGCAGAATTACAGCTGACAAAGATTTGGCAGACTGTCTTAAACCTAGAGCAGATTGGAGTTCAAGACAACTTTTTTGAACTCGGCGGAAAATCTCTAGCGGCCATTGAACTGTTCTCTCAAATTGAAGAGACGTTTGATAAGAAGCTTCCCTTCAGTAAAATTTTTCAAGCCCCCAGTATTGAGAAGCTCGCCGCTCTTCTAACTGAAGAAAATTCATCTGAGTGGAATTCACTTGTCGCCATTAAGCCAGAAGGTTCTAAACCTGCACTTTTTTGCATGCACTCAGTTGAGCCCAGTATTTTACATTATCACAACATTGCGACCTATCTCGATAAAGAGCAGCCATTCTACGGGCTTCAGCCCCCCGCACTAGGTGGGAAGGAAAATCTTGTTTTTAGCCAGATCGAAGATATGGCAGCTCATTTTATTCGAGAGATACAAACGCTGCAGCCAAAGGGTCCCTATTCTTTAATCGGACATTCAGGGGGCGGATTAGTCGCTTACGAAGTTGCCAGACAGCTTGAAGAAAAAGGTCATGATGTGGCATTTGTTGGCATGATTGACACATTTGCACCCGGGCATCAACCTCGCCCTCGCATTCATATGCCTTCCCTGACCTATCAAATATATATTCACTTTTTTAATCTTTCGCGTGTTAATCCAAGACGCAAAGTAGGTTATATACTTGAACGACTTAAGGGTGTCATTCCTAGTTTCATTTGGGAGAGAATTGATAAGACAGCATTTTTGATTAATGATACGCTGCACAACGAGCTTCCTGAGATCTATGAGAACCTTCCTATTTATCGTGAAATAAAGTTAGCTAACTACGAAGCATTTAACTCCTACCATCCAGATTTCTGCTACTCAGGAAAGATAAATCTATATCGGTCTGTCGAGCGTCCAACGACCATCCGAGACAATCTTTCTCTCGGATGGGAAGCCGTCACAAAGAAAGAAGTAAATACTCAAGAGATTCCTGGGCACCATAACACCATGGTTCATGAGCCATACGTTCAAATCTTATCGAAAAAAATACAAAGAAACCTAGATCAAAGCTTACGCAAAACAGAATAAAAGCCTGCCTACTCTTTGGAGAAAAACGTTTTTGTTTCTAGTAAATTGATGCATCACTAGCACAACAGAAATTAAATAGCCCGAAGTATAACCCATCAATATTTCTAACGCTTAGATTAAAAAATGGATCGACTACCTAACTTCTTGATCATTGGTGCAGCGAAAGGAGGAACAACCTCTCTCTACTACTACCTTGATCAGCACCCTCAAATCTATATGAGCCCATTGAAGGAGCCTCGCTTTTTTGCTCTAGAAGATGAAGAGTTGAACTTTCAAAATCCTGATCAATCCATCAATCACACTTCAGTAACGACTTTATCTGAATATCACAAACTATTCGATGGCGTTACCCATGAAACAGCAATCGGGGAGGCTTCACCGCTATACCTTTATAGTGCAAAAGCGGTTGATCGCATTGCCCACTACGTCCCTGACACAAAACTGATTGCAGTCCTTCGGAACCCAGTTGATAGGGCTTATTCCTGCTACAAGCATTTGATTGCTCAGGAGTCTCTTTCGTTCGCAGAGGCTCTACAGGCAGAAGATAAGCGAATTCATCAAAACTGGGCTCACCTTTGGCATTATCGGCAGGGGGGATATTACTACGCACAGCTCAAACCCTACTTCGAACGATTTGATCGCAGTCAACTAAAAATTTATTTGTTTGATGACTTAATTGCTAGCCCCTTAGATGTCATCCGAGATCTATTCTCGTTTTTGGAGGTTGATGATACCTTCACGCCAGAATTAACTCACAAGAACGTGTCGAACAACCCTAAGGTCAAAATTTTGCAGAACATCCTAAGCGAGCGCAACTCGCTACGATCCTTTGCCAAGCAGGTTGTGCCCGAACAACTCAGGGTCAGCGTTGCCAATAAAGTCAGAAGCTGGAATTCAAAGAAGTTTTCAGCTATGCCTGCAGATATTAAAGAACAGTTAACTAAAGATTATAGGGAAGATATACTCAGCCTTCAGAATCTTATTGAGCGAGACCTTTCTCGTTGGTTAGACTGACAAGATATAGGCTCAAATACATCCTGAGCCTAAAGCCCGAATGACAGATGATACGAGCAGCATCTATTGCGCCAGAGTAAGAAACTTGTATCTACACGCAGGAAAACGCAACGAAGAGTCATAGAAATGGGTGGGGTAGTTCAGAACAGGGGAAAGTTACGTTGTTGCAAGAGATATCTCTATCGATAGAGCTTGCAAGTCTAAATACTTAACGGAGTCCAGTTTATGACACTACCTAATTTTATAATAATAGGCCCTGCTAAATGTGGCACAACTTCGCTGTGTCACTACCTAGGGCAGCATCCTGAAATTTATATCAGTCCAGCTAAAGAACCACGTTTTTTTGCGCCAGAGTTTTATGCGACCCCTCCGAATAGTCTGGTTCGTAAAGGAGCAAGAAGAAAACAGATGGGACTCCAAGAGTATAAAAGTCTATTCAGAGGCGTTACAACAGAGAAGGCAATTGGAGAAGCCTCCACTGAGTATATGTTTTTCCCAAAATCTCCTAACAGAATCAAGGAACTCATACCACAAGCCAAGTTAATTACTGTCCTTAGAAACCCTTGCGATCGTGCATTTTCAGCCTACTGCTATCAGCGCAGGGACGGTGCTGAAAATTTAACTTTCAAAGAAGCGCTTGAGGAAGAGGAAAAGCGTTCTAAAGAAGACTGGAGACCGGGCTGGCGATATAAAGAAGCAGGATTCTATTATGAACAAATATCTAGATACTCTGAGCTTTTTTCACCTCAGCAGCTCAAGATATTTCTCTACGAAGAGTTAAACCAGAATCCGCTAGACACATTGAAAAACATATTCAAATTTCTTGAAGTTGACTCAGGATTCGTTCCTGACTTGTCTCGGAAGAACGTATCTTCAGTACCTCAAAACCTGCTCATCAACAAGATGCTTGTCCCTAGTTCACCAATTTCTTTTCTAAAGCCGTACCTCCCCGATCAATGGAAAATAATACTGCGAAATATTCGAGAAAAAAACAGAAAGTCTAAGCCTGATTTGCCTGATGACCTGCGGGAGACATTGGTAAAAACCTATGAGGAAGATATACTCAGACTTCAAGAATACATTCAGAAGGATTTATCTAGCTGGCTGATGCACTAAAGTCCTGGATTGGGGAGAATGTAATTGATCTATTGAAGTAAGTACTGAAAATCTGTTAACTCAAATTATTTATTGATACTCACAAACATATGCTAGGGTACCTCAAGAAAATTTTGTACGTCTTGCCAGCAAGCAACTTTCATCTCTTGTTGGCTGCCTTTGTCTTTATATTAACGTCAGGTGTCGAAGCTTTAGGAATAGGTATCCTAGGCCCATTCATTGCTTTGGCAAGTGACTTTGACATGATCGAGCGTACGCCTTTGCTTAGTCAGTTACGCGACTCACTTGGGATTGCTCAAGAAAGTCACTTTGTAGCTCTAGTTGGGCTAATGGCTGTGCTTATTTTCTTATTAAGAACTTTAATTGTTGGGGGCACCCAAATATTCATCGCGAGGTTTAGTAACCAGCAGCAAAGAGCTCTGATTATTAAAATGGCTCGTGGTTATCTTGAAGCTCCCTATATCTACCACATCAGTAAAAATACTTCAGCAATTATAGATAGGCTCATTGAGATTGCGAATACATTTTCAACGCTAGTTTTTATGCCTTTGCTTATTGCATTGGCAAATACGTTCTTGTTCATTGCTTTATTCTGCTTACTTTGTTTTACAAGTTTGCCGATGGTAATTGCGCTACTAGCGACTCTTTTACCAATCTTACTGTTCTTCAACTCCCTCGCATCTAAAGTTAGAGGATGGGGAAGGCAGATGCGCGAAAGCAAAGCAGATATTATTCAAATTGTGAACCACGCTTTCGGCAGCGTTAAGGAGACGAAAGTTATTGGCTGTGAGAACTATTTTGAAAATCAGATTATCTATCAAGCTGAAAAGCTTGAGAAGGTTCAGCGTACTTTTGTTGCCTTCAAGCTTTTACCGCGATTCTTTATGGAAAGCATCCTTGTCATCATTGTGGTGGCAATCATATGCTTTTCTGTTCTGATTAATGAAGAGGGGATTGCCGAAACTACGTCAGTGCTAGGGATCTTCACTCTAGCTGCATTACGCCTACTGCCAGCCATCAACAATATTGTTATCAGTATTACCCAGATCAGAGCATCTAGCTTTACGCTCAATCAGATTCATTATGAACTATCTGAGTTGGATTCACTTAGATACAGAACAGAGGCTGACAGGCAACAAAAAGCATCTGTTTTGGAGCGAAAGCCCATGCCTGACACCAAGTTTAATGCTGGCTTAAATACGATTCAGGAAGCAGGAGTTTCAAATACCTTCCGTTTTGACAAACAGATTAGATTAGAAGGGATTACCTATCATTATCCTAATTCTGACAAGCCAGTGATTTCTGATCTGTCGCTGACAATTAGCAAAGGAGACTCAATCGCTTTTATAGGTAAGTCAGGTGCAGGAAAAACAACACTTGTTGATATTCTCTTGGGCCTATTGATTCCCCAGAGTGGAGATTTGATGGTCGACAATGACTCTATCTATCAAAATCTTCGTGCTTGGAAAGATTTAATTGCCTATATTCCACAAAGCATATTTCTGACAGATGAATCTATTGAGAAGAATATCGCTTTTGGCGTTCCTGAGCATCTAATCGATCGCAAGAAAATTTCTGAAGCGATTGAAGTTGCTCAGCTTACCGAAGTTATCAATGCTTTACCGAATGGCTTGAGTACCTTAGTTGGCGAGCGAGGCATTTTGTTGTCGGGTGGACAGAGGCAGCGTGTTGGTATCGCTAGAGCGATTTATCATGACCGGCAAATTTTGGTACTTGATGAAGCCACGGCAGCATTGGACAATGAAACGGAAAAGTTAGTGACGGACTCTATTGCATCCTTATCTTCAAGTAGCAGGCTCACGCTGATTACAATTGCACACCGACTAACAACCATCAAAAATTGTGACAAGATTTATATGCTAGATGCTGGAGAAGTTGTGAAATCGGGGAATTATAAGGAAGTAGTGGAAAACGTCCGCACGTAGAGATTCACTTTATCTACAGTTCATACGGGTGCAGACTAAGCATAGTTAATGCAAATTCCCCCTGCTTGCGTTCTAAATAGTGCAACCTTAATGAGTCAAAGTCATGGAGATCTCTAAAAAAAGAGTCAGCTACTTGCTTAAGCGAGTCAATCAAAAGGTATCGCATGTCTTTGAAGATTATGCACGGGTTGTATCAAAGAACTCGGATCCCCATGCAGTTGTAAACAGAAAAGAGATCAGAGTCCTGGGATTACGGCGCTCAGGTAATCACGCCATTATCAACTGGATCGCGAAGCAAGTCCAGGGCGAGGTAATGTTCATCAATCATGTTAAACCACTAGAAAATCCTTATCGCGATCAGTATGAAAGCCAAGTCATATTGGGGCGTAAGCTTGATGAGTCACTATGGAACTATAGGGAGCCTAACTGGTGGAAGAGTGAAAAGGAAGGTGATTTCTCTGTCAAAGATTGCTTACTCTATAGTTATGAAGATCAAGAGATTGAAAAGGTTACAAAGGCTTCATTTGAGCGGAAGCACGATCTGTATCTAGGGAAGAGTGACAAGCGATTCGATATTATTGTAATGCGTGACCCTTTTAACTTGTTCGCGAGTCGGCTACAGTCTAAACCTCGTGAAGATCGACCCAACTTTAGTATGTTGGAAGTCTACTCGCGCCGCTACAGCCTGCCTGAGCTATGGGTTTCTTATGCTAAAGAGTGCTTAGATGAGACCTCTTTTTTGAAAAACAATAAGTTATTCGTTAACTACAATAAGTGGTTTTTTGACATCGACTATCGAAAGGAGCTCTCAGCTCAGCTTCAGGTGAAGTTTACAGACGATGGCTTAAATGATATTTCGGTCTCTGGTCGCGGCAGTTCTTTTGATGGGGATAAGTATGCTGGCGAAGCTCACAAAATGGATGTTCTAAACCGATGGAAGCTTTTCGCCGACAATCCTCGATATCAGGAACTGTTTAAGACAGATGGGGTAAGGGAGTATGCAACTCAATTGTTCGGCCATATACCGGGAACAGAAGTTCTTTTTAGCTAAGTAAAAGCATCAGATCCTTGCGCTGCACGGGTTTCTCCGAAACACCACCCTCAGTAGAAGTTGGCTCTCTATGGATAATCAGCCTTTAATCAGCATTGTTATTGATAACTATAACTACGCACAGTTTCTGCGGCAGGCGATTGATAGTGCCCTCAATCAGGATAGGCAGGATGTAGAGGTCATTGTTGTTGATGATGGCTCTACGGATGATTCTGCTGCTGTTATTGCAGAGTATGGCGATCGCATCCACGCGATCTTTCAGCCGAATGGAAAGCAGGCTGCGGCTCTTAATACAGGGTTCTCGGCTAGCAAAGGTGACATTATTCTATTTTTAGATGCGGATGACTATCTGCTGCCTGACGCCGTTAATCAGATTGTTGAAGCTTTTGAATCTGGAGTGGGTAAGGTTCACTTTCGGTTGCAGGTCGTTGACGGCAGCAGTCAATCGCTGGATTACTCTATCCCATCTGCTGGTATGGAGCTGTCTTCTGGAGAGGTCTGGCGCAAACTTTTGGAAACCAGTAGCTATGTCAGTGCGCCGATGAGTGGCAATGCCTATCGGCGTAAAACGCTCATACCTGTGTTTCCGATTCCTGATGCCTATAGGACAACTGCCGATGATTATTTGATGATGTCAACGCCCTTTTACGCAGGGAAGCTGGCGAGTATTAACGATCCGATGGGGGCTTATCGGGTTCATAGTGATAATCAGTGGGCGTTGACGACTGTATCGGGCAGCCGATTTCGGCGATTTGTCACTCATGATCTCCAGAATTTTGAACTCCTGCAGCAAAGGGCTAAAGAGAAAGATTTGGAGGTGCCCGATGATTTGGAACGACGCTCAATGGGGCGGATTTGGTCTCGCTTAGCCTCTCTACGCCTGGAGCCTCAGGAGCATCCGGTGCCGTCAGATAGTGCTTTCCAGCTAATGCTATGGGGATTGCAGGCCCTCTGGCAGTTTTCTAGCCACAACTTTCCGAAGAGAATTATCTACAGTGTTTTATTTGCATGGGTGAGTTTAATGCCTGTCCCTCTTGCTAAACAGGGACTGACGTGGCTCTATGCGCCTCATTTGCGCCCCAAAGTCGTGGATAAGACGCTGACCAGACTACGGACGCTAGTGAGTAGCTAAATAGGGACGTTCAATGATGGGGCCTATGCGTGTTGCAATTTTACGGAGAGCGCCGAGAGCGTCTTTCAGCATGGATGTCTATGCCGATAGCTTGGTCAAAGGCTTGAAAGCTGTTCGACCTGACTGGGAGATTATGGAACAATCGCCAGTTCTAGGCAAGGCTAGCTCTAGACAGTCCAATTTGTTGGCTGGGGGGAGAAAGTACTATGAGCGATACTGGCGCTATCCGCGTTCGCTTCAGCGGTTAGATGCTGATATTTTTCACGTTATCGACCATAGTGATGGCTATCTAGGCTACTGGCTGAATTTTTACAAAAAGAAGAATGTCGTGACCTGTCATGATTTGATTAATCTAACTCAGCCTGAGAGTTTTAAGGGGAGAGCTCGCTTTCCTGTGATCAGCTTATCGGCTTGGAAGTTTGCCGTTCAGGGGATGCAGACTGCAGATCATGTGATTGCGGTTTCTGCACATACGAAAAAAGATACGGTTGAACACCTTGCGATCGCATCTCAAAAAATCACGGTGGTCCCCAACGCCGTCGATCCTACCTTTCGTCTCCTATCCACCGATCAAACGGACTCATTTCGAGAGCAAATGGGTCTTGATCGGGGAACCCTATGTTTACTCAATGTCGGCTCTAACAATGCCCGCAAGAATGTCCTGACAATATTAAAGGTTTTAGCATCCCTAAAAGATCAGGGTCTCTCTGCTCACTTTTGGAAAGTGGGCGCAGATTTCGATCTAGAACAGCAGACATATATTAAGAGGCATCAATTAGAAGACTTAACGACCTATCTAGGACAGCCAGACGAGGACAAGTTAGTGCAGATTTATAATGCGGCAGATATACTGGTGGCTCCTTCCCTTTACGAGGGCTTTGGCCTGACATTGCTAGAGGCAATGGCCTGCGGAACGGCTGTGGTGGCAGCCAATGTAACCGCAATGCCGGAGGTAGTCGGTGACGCAGGGGTTTTGATCGATCCGATGGATGTAGATGCGATCGCAACTGCAATTCAAGACCTCTCCGATAATTCCGCGCATCGAAAAGTCCTCATTGAGCGGGGGTTGAAACGCGTTAAGCAGTTTACCTGGGAGAAAACCGCCGAGCAGGTGGCTAATATCTATGAACAAGTTTTGCGATAGAAAAAGGGGAGCCATTGGCGGGAGAACCGATGGATATTAATACTTCTATATTTTAAAAAGATAAGTTTATGAGTTATCAGTTAAAAGATATTTCTCGACTACACGGTAGAGACTTTGTTTTTGCAACTCGATACTGGAAAGATAGGCTCTTCAACCAGCTTAAAGGCAGTCCTCCCAAGTCTTTAATTCTCTGCAACTCCTATCCCAAGAGTGGAACACATTTACTCTACCAAATTCTCTACTCCATACCGGGCTTACAAAAGTGGGACGACATCGTATCCGTGCAGGCGCTTTGTGGCGTCATGAACACAGCCGATCACATTCGCTGGAAAGTTGGCTCAGCCCCCGATCTCTCCATTGTGAGAAGCCACCTGATGTACTGCGACGAAATTGTCGAGATTCTCAAGGAATTTAACTGCAAGCCGCTATTTATCTATCGAGACCTGAGAGATGTTGCCGTTTCCCATGCGCGTTGGGTGACCAAAGAAGAGCGGATCTTTTTGCACGATCTCTATCTTGAGCAGGCTAGTTTTGATGAGCAGCTCATGAGCTCCATTAAAGGCGTACCTGTTGGCAGTCCCTTTGGCTCCAACGTATCTCAGCCTGATATCGGCTCAGATTTTCTCCGCTGGAATGGTTGGGTCGAAGACTCCGGAACGCTTGCGGTTAAATTTGAAGATCTCGTGGGTGAACGGGGCGGTGGCTCAGAAGCTAAACGGATTGATATTGTGCAGCAAATTCTAGATCACCTCTCTATTTCTATGCCTGCAGATCAGGTGACGGAAAAATTTGCTTCCTATACACTCAACCCCTCTGAATCCCACACCTTTAAGAAAGGGGGGAAAGGCAGCATCGGCGGCTGGCAGAATCTGTTCAAGGAGGAGCATAAAGTTGAATTCAAAAAGGTTGCTGGAGACCTCCTGGTTAAATTAGACTATGAAGAGAACTCGAATTGGTAATTTCATCTTAAATAGCTCAATATAGTGCCGAGCTTCAGCCCAGTTTCGAGCGACTCAACTCCTAGAATGCTATTTATTAACAAAAGTAAGCCGATAGCCTTCTTTCGACTTTTATATTTCATTTCTTAAGTTCTAAATTTTATGATCAAGGGTCAATCATGAGCGAGAAATTTCGTCTATGCGTTGTGTTTACGCATCCTACTCAGCATCATGGCCCTCTCTGGCGTAAGCTGAGCGAAAATCCTGACCTTGAGCTGAAGGTTCTTTACCTGTCGGACGAGAATCAACAAAGTGGTGACAGCTTTTTAGGGGAGGCCGCTCAACCCTGGGATGTTGACCTCACCAGCGGCTACGACCACGAGTATCTTAAAGATCTCTCGGGTAAGGTGCCGACGCAGCGTAAGAGCACTGTTATTAGTCCAGGGCTCCTTGATTACATTCACCCTGAGCGATGCGATGCCGTGTTTATGCAGAGCTTCGTCAATTATTCCTATCGGCTCACCGCATTTCTATGCAAGCTGCGCGGGGTGCCGTTGATTATGCAAAACGACGCCAGCATGATGTCCGATGCTCGCTACAGTCGGCAGCGATTAATTGTGATGTCGGTCCTTTATCCCTGGATGAATAATCTGGCCGACTACTGGCTCTCCTGCGGCGATCACAACGAGATTCACCTACGGCACTATGGCGTTGACGATGCCAAAATTGTGCGCGGCTGCCACCCCATCGACGGCGATCGCTTTGAGCAAACCATCGCGGCTCAGCCCGATGAGCTGCAGCGCATTCGCCGAGAGCTAGCCTGGGATGAAAATACGATCCTCTATGGCTTCATGGGTAAGTATATTGAACGTAAAAATCCGTTCGAGTTTATAGATGCGATCGCATCTGCCCATCAACAAGATTCTAGAATCCGGGGCGTTCTATTTGGCGGTGGTGATCTAGAGCCAGCCATTGACAAACGCCTTGCAGAACTCGACGGCGAAGTCATCAACTACGGCTTCGTCAACCAGGCGAAGATTCCCCTCTACTTTGCAGCCTTAGATACCTTTGTCGTCACATCCTGGATTGATCCCCATCCCCTCGTGGTCTCCGAAGCCATGGCCTCTGGAACCCCTCCGATCCTCAGCGATCACTGCGGCAACTGGGGCTACAACGACACCGTCCGTCATCGCTATAACGGCCTCGTCTATCCCTGCGGTAAGCCTGCAGCCTTAACCGAGGCTATTTTGGAAATGGCCGACACGGAAGTCCGTCAACGGTATAGCGAGCGATCCACAGAGGTCTTCAGTGAGCAGAACCTGTACTGCGAAGTCAATGCCTTCTTGAAGGTGATCGAGCGCATCAAAGCCAGCGGTAATCCTTCCACACAGGGAACGGCTTCGCCATCAACATCTGTGGACCGTGTTCCAGTCAAAACTTCTTAACGCTCCTGATCTGAGACGAGGCAAACGCATAATGAAAGTACTCATATCTGCCTATTCCTGTGAACCTGGCAGAGGATCAGAGCGAGGGGTCGGCTGGAATGTCGCCTGCGAAATTGCAAAACACCACCAGGTTTGGGTGTTAACCCGACCCGATGAAAGCAAAGAGGCCATCGAAGCGGAGCTAGCGGCCCATCCCAATCCCAATCTCAAATTTGTTTACTTCACCCTGCCCTTCTGGAAAGACAGTATGCGGTGGGGGCAGTCTGGAGCCATGCAGGTTCACTACTATCTGTGGCAAATTCAGGCTTACTTTGTGGCTCGACGCCTGCACGAAGAAATCGGGCTGGACGTGATCCACCACGTTACCTTCGTCAAATACTCGGCTCCCAGCCCCGTTGCCTTTTTACCCGTGCCCTTCATTTGGGGGCCCGTCGGCGGTGGCGAATCTGCTCCGCCAAAGTTCTGGAAAGACTTTAGTTTCCGGGCGCGCTTCTATGAACTAGCCAGAGATCTCGTCCGCAATATCGGTCAGCGAGACCCGCTAGTCGGTCTCACCATTCGCAATACGGCTGTCGTACGAGCGACGACCGATGATACCGCCAAGCGGCTGTATCGAATGGGCGCTTCTCAAGTGCAGATCGTACCTGAGGTGGGTTTGCTAGACGAAGAGATTGCGGTCCTCAACGCCTATCCTCTGCCGGCCTCGGAGCCGGTTCGGTTTATCAGCATGGGCCGCCTACTTCACTGGAAAGGCTTCCACCTGGGGATCCAGGCTTTTGCCGCTGCCAATCTGCCAGAGGCAGAGTACTGGTTAGCGGGAGAAGGACCAGAATTAGAGAATCTACAGCGCCTTGCCGAGGACTGTGGCGTTGGCGATCGAGTCAAATTTTGGGGGCGTTTGTCCCGTGAAGATACCCTAGAACGCCTAGGGGAAAGCCACGTTCTCGTTCACCCCAGCCTGCACGATTCAGGCGGGTGGGTATGCATTGAAGCGATGGCCTCTGGTCGTCCGGTGATTTGCCTCGACCTCGGCGGTCCTGCCATTCAGGTGACCGATCAGACGGGCATTAAAGTCCCCGGTCACGCGCCGGAGCAGGTGATTCAGGATATGGCCGTAGCAATGCAAAAGTTAGCTCAAGATGCCGAGCTGCGGGTGCAGATGGGAATGGCAGGCCGCCAGCTTGTCCAGGAGAACTTTAGCTGGAACGTTGTGGGTAAGCGTTTAGGTGACCTCTATCAAACAACAGTAGATGAGGCAGCGCCCGTCATTGCATAGGCTAGCGAATATGACTTCAGTGCCTGATGGCGGCGGTCTTTTACTGACAGAAGCGAGGTCAGATTAAAGATGCATGTCCTCATTCCGGCCCTCCACCGACCGGTCAAGCCCACAGGCGTTTGCCGACACGCAGCGAACTTAGCTCAATGCTTAGCTGATACTGAGCAGGTCAGCCAGGTGACCGTGCTTATTGGGGCATGGCAGCAGGATTATTTTGAGGCGTCTTTTAATCTTCAGTCCCCTAAAATTAGCCTGGTGACCGTTGATATCAACAATACGTCTCTCTCCCGAAATCGATGGTTTGTCTTCGGTCTACCTAAGCTTGTTCGCCAGATCAAGCCCGACCTTCTCCATTTATCTTTTCCGTTCCCCTTCATTCGCCAGTGGTTTGAGGTGCCGATTGTCTCCAGCATCCATGATCTCTACCCCTATGAATGTCCAGAGAACTTTGGCTACCCGCAGGTGTGGTTTAATCGCGGGTTCTTAAAGCAGTGTGTCCAAGGCAGTGATGGACTTGCCTGCGTGTCTCAGGTGACCCTGCAGTCCCTCAACGCTTTCTTCTCTGAGCGACCTACGCAGCAGAGAGCGGTTGTCTACAACTACGTAGACTTTAGCGATATTAAAATCAAAGCGCCCCAAAAACTGACTGATGGCGCTGTCTCAAACTTTATCCTTTGTGTGGCCCAGCATCGGAAGAATAAGAATCTTGATTTATTGATCCAAGCCTATGCTGATCTCTTAAAGAAGAAGGCCATCGCTGAGGATATGCAGCTTATCTTAGTGGGTAGCGCTGGTCCTGAGACAGATGCGCTCCACGATCTGATTCAATCACTGGCTTTACAGGACAAAGTTATATTTCTCTCTGCTTTAACGGATGAAGAGCTTTGCTGGCTGTATCAAGCGTGCAGTCTATTTGCCATTCCCTCTTCTACCGAAGGCTTTTGTCTGCCGTTAGTGGAGGCTTTGTCTTGGGGGTGTAGGGTTGTTTGCTCTGATATTCCTATTTTTCGAGAAGTGGGGTCTGAGAATTGTGTCTATTTTCCGCTCAACGATGAGCCAAGGGCTGGGTTGAGGGATGCGATCGCAACCTCTCTAATGTCCCCTTCTCCAGATCCGCTCTCCAAAACCCAGACATTTTCTAAACAAAATACGGCCCAAACGCTTCTAGAACTCTATACATCCATCAGATAAAACGAGTAAATTGACGTTTGAGCTTCCAGCCTCCTTCTTGGAGATATACGTAGCACCAAAATGATAAATTCCAGCAAGAAAGGACTCATCAGTAACTCATCATTGATTTTGATTGCCTATGCAATCGTCTTCTTTCCGCGTTTCTTAACGTCCTTCGGCGCTCCAGATATTATCAACTTTCTCCACTTCATATTTGTTCCGGCTATTTCTGTTTTTATATTATTTACGATTCGGACCAAAAGGCGATCACAAATTAATCTCGTCTGGGATATTTTAGTGGGGATGATCGTAGTCCTACTGGTTACCGTGTTCAGTGCCGTCGTTAACCAGGCTGGTATTGTCAACATTGCCCTCCAGTACCTTTTCCAAACAGAGGCCTTTCTTTTTCTGGCCGCAATGCTGGCCGTCCCCCTCGCCGGGGTATCTTTTCTCAGGCTCAAAGAATACGTCCTCAAATTTGCCCTGTGCAACCTCGTATTGGCACTCGCCCAATCCGTTCTCCTCCCCATCGGCATCTACCCTAAACCCTCAGGTGGCACAATCCAGGACAATATCACAGGCGTCTTCGGCGGCGGCGGCGGCAGCGCAGCGAACTACGTCTCTTGTACCGTCTCTTTCTACTTCGCCCTATATTTCTTTCTCAACTATAAATTTGTGCCCCGCTGGATTCGGGGAGGACTGTTGCTAGCCGCCTGCTATCAAATTCAAGTTTCCGACTCCAAGCAAATTTTCATGGCCCTCGCAGCTGGCTACGGTCTTTTACTGCTCACAAAGGTCAAGGATCCCTTAAAGCTTTGCATCTACCTCGTCTCTATCGCCGCAGTGACCGTCGTTTGTGGCTGGGCACTTTTAAATCTCAAGCTAGAGATTTTACAGCCCTACCAAAACTGGATTAATCGAGATATCTGGGGATTCGACGGATTAGCGGCTCGCACCAAATTTGCCGCATTCCGCATTATTCCCTCCTACTTTACATCTCCCCTCAACTGGCTTATCGGTTTAGGACCAGGACATACCGTTACCCGTCTCGGTGGCTGGGTCATGCGGGACTACAAATCAATGCTTGTTCCCCTGGGGGCCACCATTCATCCAGCATCGCAGCGAATTTTCGATATCGTCACCATTAGCTATCTGCCACGGGAGTCAACGGTCTATTTCCCTCTATATACCTGGGCAGGCATTTGGGGAGACACTGGCGTTGTTGGCCTATCCGCCTACATCTATCTCTGCTCCATTGTTTGGAGAAGAGTCTGCGTAGACGACCTTGGGAAATTTATGCTGCTGTCTACAGCCGTCTTAGGATGCATCTTGACCCAAATGGAAGAACCTGGACAAATGATCACGATTGCCTGCCTGTTGAGCATTCGCTGGCACGAAGAACAGGAGAAAAAAGCGGCTAGAGACTTACACTTACTATCAAACTCTTCTTAACAACACCCCGGACAACTTTTGATGGCCAACAGTGGGATGCAGGTTTTACCCCTCGGCCAGTCCTCTGCTATCTACTGAGTGTTATGGATTTCAGGCTCAAAATTTAAAATTATCCAGACCGTTGCTTAAGCAAGATAAGCACTGATGACCAGTGCAGCGTCAGCACTCAATTTCAAGGCAGTATCGTATCATCCTAGAAACACTGCCGTATAAGTGTTTCAGAGATCGCTTACCCTAATTCTTAGTCTTGCTCCTGTACTAACCACTTTTGCAGATATGGTACGGGCTATCCATTCATATATTTCCCGTAGGCGCTGCTAGCTGAAGCCTGAGTCTTCACCCCATTGGCGACGAAGCCAAGGACCGATACCCGAGACTGCCTGAGCTTATCCAAGGTTTCTTTGAGATCAGAGTGCTTAGCCAGACCCAGCTTTGTAACCAGTAACAAGCCATCCACGAGCGTACTCATCAGAACCGTCTCAGAAAGCCCCAATGGCGGCGTATCGTAAATAACTAGATCAAACATATCTAGAAAGCTATCCATGAGCGCGTGCATCTTTTGAGACGCAAGAAAGCGGGTCGGATCTGACGGTTGAGTACCAGAGGTCAGCACAAAAAGACCTTCTTCGTGGGGACTGGGCTGGATAACCGTTTCTAGATCAAAATCCATCGTCGTCAACTCACTTAATCCGGGCCGCTGCTCCATTGAGAACAGAGAATGGACTGAGGGAACCCGTAAATCAGCGTCTACCAGCAAGACCCTTTTACCCATCGACGCTGCGGTTTTAGCCAAATGTGAAGCAACCGTTGATTTACCTTCCTCAGGCATAGAGGAACTAACAACCAGCGATCGGATCGGTGAATCCGGCCTCAACATCTGGAGCTGAATGCTGAGCGAGCGGAAGGCTTCTAAAAACGGCGAGACGCCGTACCCTATTCCCTCTAGCGGGTACTCTTCTTCAGAAACAGACAGCCCCTGCACCTCTAGCTGCTCAACAGGATGCCCTAGCTCAACAACTGACTCATCCAGGTTGCCATTGAGGGGAATTTTACCCAGGATAGGTAGCTCCGCAATCGATCGCAGCTCATCAACGCCATGAATTGTCTTACTCGCCTTGTCAATCAAGATAGATAGGCCGAGTCCCAAAATCAGTCCCAAGAAGCTTCCCAACGATAAATCACGAGGGAGATCGGCGAGAGCCACCTCTCCCGGCTGCGTGGGAGGCTCAATCAGCTCCCAGGGAACTTCCTGTCTCGCAGCGCTAATCAAGAGTTCTTCACGCGTTTTCATAAAACCCTGAAGATTATCGGTGGCAATAGCCAACTGCCGCTCTAAAGCTTCATGCTCACGCGCTATTTTTGGCAGCTGTACAACACGCGTTTCTAGGGTTTTCGTCAGTTCTTCCGTTCCTCGCGCCCGCGCCTCCAAGGCCTGGACTTCTAGAGCCGTGTCCACCAATTGTTGCCCCAACGCCTGCCGCAGTTCATTTTGATAGGGCAAAGAAGTTGCATCCCCGAACTTCTCATATAGATTGGATCCCAAGGTGCTTTTTGCCCTCTGCGCGACCAGTGGCAAGAGACGATCTCGCTGTGATTTGAGATCAATGATGACAGGGTGATCTGCCGTCAATTGAGCAGACTCAATTTCAAGCTGTGTCTCCAGTTCTTGGAGCTGCTCAACCAGCTTGCGATAGTCAGGAGCTTGACTCAGAACAGAACTTGCCTCAACACCGTCAGGCTGAAGCTGTAGCTGTTCCTGTAGAGATGCATATAGGCGCTTCTTTTGCAACAGCTCCAGTTGCGTACTCATCAACTGCTGCTGGAAACTCCCGAGTTCACTGGTGACTTGCTGACTCAACTGCTCAGGGTCAACAAGTCGGTTGCGTTCTCGAAACTGCTGGAGCTGTAGTTCTAGCTGATTGACCTGAGCTTTCAGTAGAGGCAGTTGCTTATCTGTGAATTGAATCGCACGCCGAAGGTTTGTTTGCCGCTCCTGCAAGCTGTACTTAACATAGGTCTGAGATAAGTCCTGTGAAACTTGTTTAACTTCCTCAGGGTTCGGGGATTGATACTCAAAAAGCAAAATCTTAGTTGTATCGGCACCCTCACCTCGCCCCTGGCCCTGCGAGCTACCGCTCTGACGAGAGATCTGCAATTTTCGGCGCAGTATGTCATAGGTGATTTCGGGGAACGTATCCTGCAACCTATTGACAACGGGGTCGAGCAACTTACGACTGTAAAGCACTTCAATCTGAGTGGAATAATCAAGCAGCGTGCTAGCCTGTTGCGTTTCACCCAAGTCTTGATCGGTAACGCTCTTTTGATCGCCTGTGGCACGTGATACAACCTCAGATTCTGCCGTTACCGGTTCTACCAGTATCTGAAACTGTCCCTGATATTGTGCCGGGCGCGTGATGCTCCAAAAAAAAGTACCGACGGTAACAACAGCAGTTGTACCAACGATTAGCAACCATCTGCGCCGTATCGTGCCCAGAAGTTGACCCAGTTCCAACCCGCCTTCATTACTCTCGCTAGCGAAGGAACTTGCATAGGGGAGTGAGATTACCTCACCCTGCATATCGTTATTATTATCTTGAGATCTAGAACGGAGTTGCCTTAAATATTGATTCATTTTCGTTCTAATATAAAGCTCGGTTGGCCTGAGCAAAAAGAATAGTTCTTAGGAATATTTTTTCAAGCCCGTTTGCCATCGACGATTCCATAAGCAAGTGGAATGATGGGTAGACTTAAAAATTAAAGATTGATGCTATATCAAGACAGATAACTATGCGCTCACGAGTTTGAACTCGCCAACATACCTATCTTAGTTGGAGCCCCTGCAAAACCGCCACATTAAGACTTAGAAATTTACCATCCCCCATTTTCAGGCAATAACCTTATCGATTATCCAAGATAGGCCCTTAGAAGCTAAAAACAAGTCCAGCTTAATCCCAGGGTTCTTACCTCATATGCCACAGCCTTAATCAAGAGTTTGTCTGTGAACAACTTGCCTCATAAAGAGCCTAGCAAAAAAGTTCCCCAGCGACCAGCGCAAATCTATGCAACGAGATCAGTGATGCAGAAATAAACCACAGGAAAAAGCCAGCCATGAGCGAGCTAGAGTCCAGCGCTGATTTGTTCAGATGGACACCTTAGCAACATGCATAAACAAAAGTAGTGGAGGCAAGAAAGATGAACAAGAGGCACCAGATATTGACGCGATAGTTTTTGATGGAGAGCCTCGAAGGTGCAGATTTGCAAGAGCCTAAGACATAGAGGAACAAATTCACGCTGAAGTATGTTGAGCGATGTGACATTTCGCGTAAATGGTCCTAATCGTTGTTGCCAGTTGTTGGCACTAGTAAATCTTACTCCGTCTAGTTTTTCATCCAAAATTTGGACATTTCATAGATCTACAGAACGCAAGTCAGCACCGGAGTCATATGTGCTCCGATATAGCTGCTCTAGCTTAGAAACAAAATATCAAAGGGGAAGGCACACGAGAGATACATCTAATAGGTTTATCTGGCAGCAGGCTTTGACTGAGTAAAAAGCTGTCGAAGGACAAAGAATAATGCAAAGAGGGCAATACAAAAAAAACAAGCGGCCACACGTAGCGAATCTGCGAGTACAAACTGCGTCGCAGAGAGGAAAAAGGTACTGAATAAAATTGTATAGATTAAGCACCGTACAAGACGATTCAACTGACGCAGCTCTCGGTTGGCTTCTACGGAATTGACTCGCATTTTGAGATCACCCTGCTCCAAGCGAGTTAGAGTGCCCTCAAGGTGCTGAGGTAAACTCAAGCTTATGTTGGTAAAGCTTGAAGCCCTGCGGCTAAGCTGCTCAATAATTGAGCTAGAAGCGTCTGCTTGGTTTGGAGCCATCATTCTCTTTAATAAAGGGCTAAGCGATATTCACTGCCGGTGCTCTGTCGGGAGCATAAGTGCCGTCATAACCCAATGATGGGTTTGTTCACGACCGTAGAAGCAGAATTAAAGTATTTTCATAGAACAGGCAGGTTTCCTATTGCGCAATCATCAAACCAATGTCTTTGACTCTTCAAGCTCAAGATCCACGTAGCGTTGTGTAGAAACGAAAGGATCTTTTGTTTAGCATCAATCAACCGGCCCATGCAGTGAGAGTTCTCGCACCTGTGCTGATTAAGATGCACAAAAAGGCATCAGGTCTACGGTTACAAGTGAAAAAAATCTGTAGCCATACTCGTTTGAAATCGTGTCAGCAATCAGAACACACTAACCTGCAGAAAAACTGGCATTAGCTACAAACTTAATTATTACTTTACACCCTGCTGTTACATTTGTTCATAATACGATATATTAATACCAGATTAGTTAGGCCCCATATTTGTGTTAGGTAATCTACCTTTTCCAAGAGCATCTGCAGGGCAGGGGGGCGATCAGCTCGTCAGCAAAGCGGTCACTGCTGCAATTTCTGCACTGCTCAAGCAAACAGAAGAATTAGACGTCAAGGTTAAAGCTGAACCTGTCGCAAAGCTCTTTCAGGGAAGCGTTGACGGTTTCGACTTTGTGGGCCGCGGTATGCTGATGCATAGCGGCCTCAGGGTTGAGGTGATGGAGCTGTATGTCCAAGCGGTTTCCATTGACTTTGGTGCAATCTTTAGGGGCAAAGTTAAACTGCGCCAGCCAACGCAGGCCTCAATGCGGGTTGTGCTAACAGAGGATGATTTGACGGCTTCTTTCAATACGCCGTTTTTGATTGAGAAGCTTCAGCAACTGTCCCATGAAGGGCAGCCGCTTACGTTCGAACGAACACAGATTACGATCAATGACGATCGGTCTTTGCGAATGCAGAGTTCCGTTCGGCAAGGGCGAGCGGATCAAGTCATCGAGGTTGATATCACTGCTCACCTAGATGTTGAAGACCGGCGTAAGCTCCAGTTTGTGGACGTTGTCTACGGTGGGGATGCCCAAGCAGTAGAACTCGGACAGGTATTGACAGCCCACGTGAACAATTTGCTTGATCTCGATCAGTTCTCGCTTGATGGAATGCAGCTGCGAGTGGATCAACTGCGGCTACGGAACAAGCAACTGACGCTCTATGGCATTGCCCACATCGAAAAATTTCCCCAACGCAATACCTGATGCTCCACTTCCGTCGAACGGCGCTGAAGTACCTTCACTACCGGCCGGATTACGATGAGTTGTTGCAGAGTCACACAAGTTTCCCTAACCCATAGAATAACTAAGGAGTTCAAATCAATGCCTCTATTATTAGCTGTTGCAGAAACATCTTTCCCAGCAATGACGGTGCTAATTGGAGTCGGTGTGCTCGGCTTTGTCGCGGCGGTCACCATCGGCTCAATTGCTTGGTATAACTCCGAGCGTCCTGCTGGCTGGGAAGGAAGAGAGCGTCCTAGCTTTATTCCTGATACATCTAAGTGGTTTAAGTAAACACGATCACTTTCTGAAAACTGCTTCAGTCTGTGATTCGCTAGCCTAGGTTATTCTGATTGGCCTAGGCTAGCGAAGGTTCACCCTAAGTAAGGGGTCATGGCTGATATTGAGGGCGTTTCTACAGCAAAGAGACAAGTTTCACGTCAAAATATAGGTGGACTATACCTTTAACTCCGGTCTTTGCTGACTGATATTGATGCCCATGACATCGTTTCAAACACGCTCTCCTTTTGAGCCCACTGGAGATCAGCCCAAGGCGATCGCACAGATCACGAAGAATCTCAACGCAGGCCATCGTTACCAGACATTGCTGGGAGCCACCGGTACCGGCAAAACCTTCACGATGTCCAAGGTGATTGAGAATGTGGGCAAGCCCACTCTAGTCTTGGCCCACAATAAAACCCTCGCGGCTCAACTCTGCAACGAGCTGCGGTCATTTTTCCCGCAGAATGCGGTGGAATATTTTATTAGCTATTACGATTATTATCAGCCGGAAGCCTATATTCCGGTGACGGATACCTATATTGAAAAAACAGCGGCTATCAACGAAGAGATTGATATGCTGCGCCACTCAGCGACGCGATCGCTGTTTGAGCGCCGAGATGTAATTGTGGTGGCCTCTATTAGCTGCATTTATGGCCTTGGGATTCCGTCGGAGTACCTCAAGGCATCTGTGCCGCTGCAGGTCGGTGACGAGGTTGAGCAGCGTCAGCTTCTCAGAGATTTAGTGAAAATCCAGTATACCCGCAACGATATTGAGCTTGGGCGAGGAAGATTTCGGGTCAAGGGAGACGTTCTAGAGATTGGCCCAGCCTACGAAGATCGGATCATTCGGCTGGAGTTTTTTGGGGATCAGATTGACGCAATTCGCTATATTGATCCGGTCACGGGGTCCACGATTCAAAGCCTAGAGAGTTTACGCATCTATCCTGCCCGTCACTTCGTGACACCGCAGGAGCGCTTAGAGATAGCGGTGGCTGATATTGCGACAGAGCTGGAGCAACAGCTTGAAGTTTTGCAGTCTGAGGGCAAGCTACTGGAGGCACAACGGCTAGAGCAGCGCACTCGATATGATTTGGAAATGCTGCGAGAGGTTGGCTTTTGCAACGGTGTAGAGAACTACTCTCGGCATCTTGCTGGGCGACAGGCTGGGGATCCACCTGAATGTTTAGTGGACTATTTTCCGAAGGATTGGTTGTTGGTAGTAGATGAATCCCACGTCACGGTTCCTCAGTCTCGGGCGATGTACAACGGAGACCAGTCGCGCAAAAAGGTCTTGATCAATCACGGATTTCGACTGCCCAGCGCTGCCGATAATCGCCCGCTCAAGGCAGAGGAGTTTTGGGGCAAGGTGGGGCAATGTGTGTTTGTCTCAGCAACCCCTGGCGATTGGGAAATGGAGCTATCTGAAAGCCGGGTTGTGGAGCAGGTGATTCGGCCCACGGGGGTCATTGATCCTGAGATTTTTGTCCGCCCCACCGAAGGGCAAATTGATGATTTGCTTGGGGAGGTAAAGGAGCGAGTCGAGCGCAAGGAGCGCACGTTAATTACAACTCTGACAAAGCGGATGTCTGAAGATTTGACGGAGTACTTGGAGGAGCGCGGCATTCGCGTGCGCTACCTCCACTCTGAAATCAATGCAATTCAACGGATTGAGATTCTACAGGACTTACAGAAGGGCGTTTTCGATGTATTGGTCGGCGTCAATCTGCTGCGGGAGGGACTAGACCTACCGGAGGTTTCTCTTGTCGCCATTATGGATGCCGATAAGGAAGGCTTTTTGCGGGCAACAAGATCGCTAATCCAAACGATGGGACGCGCCGCCCGTCATGTACGGGGACAGGCAATTTTATACGCCGATAATCTCACCAACAGCATGGCGCAGGCAATCGAAGAAACCGAACGGCGGCGAACCATTCAGATTGCCCACAACGAAAAGCACGGTATCACCCCTAAATCGGTAGTGAAGCGCTATAGCAACTCAATTCTGGCATTTCTGGAAGTTTCGAGGCGGCTGAATGCTCAGGAACTAGAGGAGGTCTATGAGCAGGTTGATGATTTACCCCTCGAGAATGTCCCTGATTTGATCGTGCAGCTCGAAGCACAGATGAAAGAGGCTGCCAAGAATCTTGAGTTTGAAGAAGCGGCAAAATATCGAGATCGCATCAAACAACTCCGCGAAAAACTGGTGGGTCGCTCGTCCACTCAACAAAACGACTAGCTGCTGTCGAGAGTGGGCTATTAAATCCCTAACTCTTCTTTCTGGGCCTGCAGCTGCTGCCACAAATTCCCTAAGCGTTCATAGGCATCTTTCGGTGACAGCTTACCACCCACTTCTAAATTGCAGGTGTAGCTAACCTGTTGGGCAAAGTCCTCTAACTTCTCGTCAAAGGCCCTGGCAATGGGGTCTGCTTGACTTTCGTTTTGATGATGGGGATATAAAAAATCATCTAAAATCATGATCTGACGCTCTTTAACCTATCCTTAACTTAACTAAGGATGCATCGAGTTGGGGTAATGCGAATCACCCCTTAGGAAATATTTACCAAGAGTATTGAAGCGTAGGGGGTCTAATATCCTCGAATGCCCTGATATTTACGACTCTATCTGTACAGCGTTAAGCAGATGGAAGGTGGTGGCAAATAAAATCGACAATGGCAGCTAGATCTGTCTGCGTTTTCAAGTTTGTAAACACAAAGGGCTTTTGACCTCGCATTTTGCGGGTGTCGTGGTCCATAATCTCTAGATCTGCACCGACGTAGGGTGCTAGGTCAATTTTGTTGATGACCAGCAGATCTGATTTGGTAATT
Organism: Acaryochloris thomasi RCC1774; assembly: GCF_003231495.1. NCBI lineage: Bacteria > Bacillati > Cyanobacteriota > Cyanophyceae > Acaryochloridales > Acaryochloridaceae > Acaryochloris > Acaryochloris thomasi. The sequence goes on along the minus strand of NZ_PQWO01000006.1, from coordinate 148,910 downwards.
CCAGGGCCACCTTTGCGCGGTATTTTGTCGCCCCCGGCCACATCAATGACGTATATGGTCACATCTACAAGTTCGGGGCTGAAGGTGGCGGCGAGGTTGTCACCACCGCTTTCAACAAAGACAATATCAAGATCGTCAAAGCGCTGCTCTAGTTCTTCAATGGCGTTGATGTTGATGGAGGCATCTTCCCGGATGGCGGTGTGGGGACAGCCGCCAGTCTCTACACCCAAGATGCGATCGCACTCCAGTGCCTGACTCCGCACCAAAAACTGAGCATCTTCCTGTGTATAAATATCGTTGGTGACCACAGCCAAGTTATACATCGATCGCATGGCTTTACACAGGGCATCAACCAGAGCCGTTTTACCTGAACCGACTGGACCTGCAATCCCGACCCGAAGCGTACTCATTGCCTAACTCCGAAACAAACGACTGTACTGGGTTTCATGAGCCATGCTCGCAAGCGCCAATCCCCACCCACAGCTCTTGAGATCATCATCCTCTAAATTGAGAATATTTTGGGCCGCCTGTTCTAGAGTAGGCTGAAGCTGAAACAGCATCAACTGTCCGGCAGTTTGCCCAATCGGAATCAGCTTAATACCAGCGTTAATAAGGTTAGTGGCCCAGCTTTGTAAGTAGCCCAACAAAGCATCTACTGATTCAATCTGCCAATGAGCCGCAGCCAAGCCGAATATAACAGCAAAGTTACAGCCTTCCTGTTTGAGTTGCTGGAGTAAATCAACATCAAAGGGTCGCAGCGATTCTTCGCAACCCAGTTCAATATCCCGGAAAAGCCGCAGCAGCGATTGGCCCATCTGGAGACTTTGCGATCGCAACTCCTCTGTTTCCCGAGCCGCCGTCAGCCAAGCATTCCAATACTGCAACTGGTCCCATTGCTGGTTTGCTGTGGCGCAGTAGCTGCGTACCAATATCGCCGCCTCTAGATGGATTGAGCCATAGGTCAACTCCTGTACCAGCCAGCTGGCTAGGTCTGCTTTGCAACTGACCACCTGATCGTGAATAACCCCCTCCAGTCCTTCAGAGTAGCTATAAGCTCCCACGGGTAAAGCAGGACTAGCGAGCTGAAGCAAACGCAGCAGTGAGTGCTCTCTTGTCACAAGAAGGGGGTACAGAAAGAACAAAACATGACTTCCAGCCAGGGGGCAAAGAGGCGTAATAGCGATTCGCTAACATTCACCTCTCGATAGCCCCAGCCCTAAGTAAAATTTGAGAATCTACGCTTCAAAAGCATGCCCAAGCCGAGCACCAAACCAGAGCCAAGAATCGTTGCAGAATCAGAAAACGGCACCCTCAGGGTATATCCCAACGGCTCATCACTAGAATCTGATATGAACGAAGCCACTGCAACAGTGTAAGTACCTGTATCCGGTAGCGTAAATCGGACTGTCGGGTCACCAAAGGGGCCTGGAGTATTGATCTCATCATCAGCTGAAACCACTAAGGAAGTATTAAGGCTATCGCCAAATAAGCTGCTGTAGCTATCTGTATCCACCTCTGTACCAAACCAAATACCAAACGCAGGATCTAACGCTGTTGACGTCCGACGAGCCGTGAATCGCTCACTACTGCCTGCAGTCCCCTCAAAGGTCCAAAAATCCCAGTTAGCAGGAATCTCGATGCTATTTTCAGAAGAAACTTCGCCGGTTACCGTTTCCCCATTGGTAAGACTGCCTTCAAAGGTAATGCTGACCGCAGCGGCAGGGTTGACATTTCCTAGAGCCAGAGCCGTACTGCCCATGACAAGCATAAATAAATGATGTACAGAGTCTAACTTCATGGCAAAAACTTCCCCTACCTCTGCTAACTTCAAGATTTTATCCTAATGCCTCACTTTATTTTGTCTAGAGCCAGACTTTTCATCTTTAATACACGTCACGGGGGCTAGATAATCTAGCCCCCGTGCTTTTAAGGTTCAATTAAAATCACAAAGGTGCACTAAGCATCATCTAGTGCTGCAATACCGGGCAAAGTTTTGCCTTCCAGTAGCTCTAGGCTGGCACCACCACCCGTCGAAATATGGCTCATCTTATCAGCCACGCCAACCTTCTCAACAGCAGCAACAGAATCACCGCCACCAATGATAGTGGATGCTCCTGTGCCGGTGAGGCTTGCTAGAGTATGTGCGATCGCATCTGTCCCCGCCGCAAACTTATCAAACTCAAACACCCCCATCGGACCGTTCCAAATCACGCTCTTACAATCTGAGAGCGCCTCTTGGAAGACCTTCACCGAATCAGGACCAATATCAAGTCCCATCCAACCTTCGGGAATATTCTCAATGCTGACAGTTTGAGCATTAGCATCGGGGGCGAAATTATCAGCCACAATCACATCCGTCGGTAACAAGAACGCGACGCCCTTCTCTTTAGCCTTCGCCTCTAGCTCACGGGCCAAATCTAGCTTATCTTCTTCAACCAAAGACTTACCAACGCTGAGGCCACGCGCCTTGTAGAAGGTGAAAATCATACCGCCGCCGATTAAGATTTTGTCCACCTTATCGAGCAGCGTTTCAATAACGCCAATCTTACTAGAAACCTTGGAGCCGCCCACAATTGCCGCCAAAGGACGTTGAGGCTTTTCAATAGCAGCCTGCAAATACTGCAGCTCCTTTTCAATTAAATAGCCCGCCACCGATGGGCTGAGATACTTAGTGACGCCTTCTGTCGAAGCATGGGCACGGTGGGCTGTTCCGAAGGCATCGTTAACGTATAAATCTGCATTTGCAGCTAACTTCTCCGCAAACGCCGGATCGTTTTTCTCTTCTTCAGCATGAAAGCGAACGTTCTCAAGTAGCGCCACCTGGCCGTTCTGCATTGAGCCAATTTTGGCTGCAACTTCGTCACCAATACAGTCATCACACTTAATGACTGGTTGCCCCAGCAGCTCAGATAAACGGGTTGCCACAGGCGTTAGGCGCATTTCTTCCTTGACTTCTCCCTTAGGACGACCGAAGTGGCTAGAGAGAATGACCTTGGCCCCCTTAGAGGTCAGATCTTGGATCGTCGGCAGCGCCGCACGTATCCGCGTATCGTCGGTAATTTTATGATCCCCATCGAGAGGAACGTTAAAGTCAGCACGAACGAGAACACGTTTGCCGGATACATCGGCAGAGGAAAGGCTTGCTAATGTTTTTTTTGCCACAGTGACAGATCTCCTAAAAGCGTCTATTGAAAGTTATGACTCACGAATTGAGTTGAGGGACCGGTTACTGTAATGATCAGAGTTGGGATTGACCACAGCAGCACCGATCAGCTAGGTGCGTAAACTGATTCCGTGCCGTCCCCAATTTTACCGGAGTCCGTACCCTGGAGTAGCGCAAATGTTTAAGACTATTTTGTTCCCTGTGGACCAAAGCCGCGAGTCACAAGATGCGGCCGAGACCGTCGCCAAACTGGTCAAGTTCTGTGATGGACGCCTGTTTATCCTCTCAGTACAGGTAGAGGACAAGGCAGGTGCAGAGGAAGCCAATCCTGCCCCTGACATGATTGACCAGTTGCTCCAAACCGCAAAATCAGCCTTCGCTGAGTGGGGAATTGAAGCAGAAACTTTGCATAAAGAGGGACAACCCGCCTTTTGTATCTGTGATGTCGCAGATGAACTTGACGCTGATGTGATCGTGATGGGCTGTCGCGGCGTGGGCCTCACAGACGAGGGAATGGCAGAAAGCGTCAGCAATCGCGTTATTAATTTAGCTCCCTGTCCCGTCTTAGTCGTTCCCTAGGCTAGAGTCAAAACCCTAATCTCTGGGACATAGCTAGCTCAGCGACAATCAAGTGAGCTCACCACTACGACAGTTCTACTTTTTATCTTCATACCTCTACTTCTTTACCTAAAAAAGTTGATAGAGAGCTATTTGTCTACTTGAACTTTCCACTGGCAATATGCTTTCATCCGAGAAGTCATTCTAGAATCAATTCCCCTAGCTTTATATAGCGGCTTTTGAAATCAGATGCGCTTCGGCTCTATGCTGGGCGAAGAGGGCTCTGATGCAATTTGCTTAGGTCAAATTGCCCCTCATTCTTCAGATATTCTGCATCCAGAGAAGATCCCAGTAGAGTAAAACGCCGTATGATGGCCTCCCTAACAATCCACTATTGCGGAGCAGCTCGGAATCAATCCTAAAAAGAAAAATCAGTAGCTCTCGCACAATCCAGTATACCTCGCTACATTTTTTACTAATTTTCTCGGCCCCAAAGTTTCTTGATAGCAACGAGTGATCACACCCTATAAACAAGTACTTTGTTGGACGTAACATGTAGTAGATACTGGCGTTCAAAAAACTATCGCAAGTCTTCAGAAGATAAGACTATAGGTTCTGGCCTCTTCTCCAAACTTTCATTATTACGCGCTAGAATAAAATAGGGTTCTAATTAGTTTTAAGTGTAGCTTTAGTCCTATACGGGATGATGAGTTCAAAACACTTAGCTAGCTAGAGCAAAGGTGGGCATTTGAGTAAGATCAAAAGAATCAGGGTGTTTCCGTCAATAGCTAGGCAATTTCATCAGTATTACAGTGTCGCTTTTCTAAATCACAACTTCTAGAAAAGCCACAGTCTGAGAGATGTCTACAGCTCACGGTTAGCATCTTCATTGAGAGACCTTATGTATACTTTCAAGCGACATATCAATGCCTCGTGTATTCTTCGTGCGGTTCTGCAAGACGGCCAGACTCCTGTACCTCCCTAAAGGCTGCGAATCGACTAGATAAAAAATCGTCTTACTGCCTAGCAGATACACCCTATCGGGTGCCTATTTCATTTTCATTCAGAGAGAATCTGATTGTTCTAAACGTTTAGGTTCAAATCAACTCCCCTATCTGTAAGCAGACAGAGACTAAAGAAGGCATATTTCTGAAATTACAGTTTGAATTGTGGGTTGACTCCTTCGCTTTGAGTAGCGAGAAACTTACCCAATCAAAGAATGCAGCGCTCATATGGAAATTCAGTATGTTTAAGCTCTCGAAATCAAATGCTTCAGTATTGTTGAGTCAGATTAAATCTCCAGCTAAGCTTTTTAATGACTTTGGAATGCGCATCTCGTACTTATTGAAGTTAAGACAAGTTCCTTGCTTACCGTCAAGCTTAGATATCGAACCTGTCAACAACTGCAACTTTAGCTGTCCTCATTGTCAAGTCACCTACTGGGATAAAGAGGTTGTCCACCTTCAGAAATCTGCATTTGAGACGTTGATCGAGCAATTGCCCAACCTTGTTTGGATAAAGCTGCAGGGGATGGGTGAGCCGTTACTCAACAAAGAACTTATTCCCATGCTTGAGTTTGGTGAGCAGAAAAACATTCGGATGAGCTTTACAACAAATGGCTCACTTCTGAAGGGAAAGCTTGCCCATAGAATATCCAAGCTGAAGAATACATCAATTCACCTTAGTATTGATGGGGCATCTGCAGAAGTATTTGAAAAGATAAGGGTTGGCAGCCGTTTTGATGTCGTTTGCAAAAATATTAAAGAGTTCACTGACTTAATTGATGTTGAAGACAGACAGAAGCTCAGTGCATGGATGGTCTTAACGAAGCAAAATCTACATGAAGTAGAGGATGTCATCAAGCTGGTTAAGGAGCTAGGCCTTGGGGCTTTAACAATCCAACCCTTTCTTAATGATTGGGGAAAAGACGAGATGGGACAGCATATCAATGAGATCAAGCTGTCGCCGGATCTGGTCTCCTCGAAAAAGATTCATTCAGCCTTAGAAACAGCTCAAGAAACAGCTCTAGAGCAAGGGGTCAACCTCAAAGTTTTCGATGGAGACTTTTATAGTAGGGCGCGGAAATGTTCATGGCCCTGGAAATCTGCATATATCTGCACAAATGGTGATGTTGTGCCTTGTGCGATTTTGGCAGACTCCGATACTGTCAAGATGGGCAACATACATGAACAGAGCTTCAGTGAAATTTGGAATAACGACAAGTACCAAGACTTTCGAACGTGCCATGTTACGCATGATTTGCCGGATCACTGTAAGCATTGTTACCTTGATGCCTAAGCAGCGTATTGCCTACGATTCACCTTCTATAGAGCTAGGACAGCTCTTCCTCAGCACAGATGGGTTTCAGCCATTCTTACATCCGAATCAATACGTGTACCGCTATAGAGATAGGTATTCGCTCACCTAAAACCAAGGTGCTTACAGTGGGGAAGAGTTGGCAGCTAGTTAATGGAACCGCTCAGGACTGCAGTATTTTGAATGAAGTCAATATCCTGCACGCTCAGTTGACCTAGCTGCAGGTTAATTCTTTGCTCCAAGTCCTCAACAGGAACGCCAATCCTTTCCGAAACATCGGTCAGGTTCATCTTCAAGCTTCCAATTTGGATTTTGGCATCTGTTCCTAAGACCACTTGTCCAGACTCTAGGCGAGGTTGGCCTACAGCGCCTAGATAGATGTTCCGATCTTTAAAGAACGGAAAGGTGGTGAGAGTTTGTTGAAGATGCGATCGCATCTCTTTCGGCAGCTCTTCCATCGGTAGCTCAGCCGTATTGACAACTAATCCAATCTTCAACTGTCCCGCATCAATTTCAGTATTTATAGCCTTAATTGCGGGAAAAATCACCTCGCTTTCAGGCGTTTGCGGAATAGAGCTGACGACGAATTCACCAAAAGTTTTGGGATCAAGGTTTACCTCGTGGGTTACCTGTGACTCAGGTGACAACTGAGCTGAGTCAGACGGAGTCCCTAAAGATGTGGAGTGGCGGGCTGGCCTCGGAACCACTTGGCGGACCAGCTTTAACTTCAGTGATTGGCGTTCATCGGCTTGAGCGACATCTGAGCCAGACAACACGGGCGCAGCTTCAGGCTGAATGACCGGTTGCGTATACCAGTTCGGCAGATAGGTCGCCTGACGCCAAACCCAAAGTCCTCCAGCGCCTGCCCCTAAGACGATTAATCCGATCAGCAACCCAAATCTCTGCACTCTGCCTCCTAAGCCGTTGCGCTCTCATCTCTAGCGTCATCTACCCTTACGTGGACGATAGCGCATGTGAATATGTTCGATTCCGGCCTCTCGAAAGACTTCCCCGTGCGGCATAAATCCTAACTTCCGGTAGAACGATTCCGACGTGCATTGGGCGCTGAGGATAATGTCTGTGCTCGATCGGTCGCTCAGATAAGTCAAGATTTCAAGCATCATTGCTGTGCCAACCCCTTGCTTTCGATAGGGCGATAGCACAGCAACACGCTCAATTTTTGTGGCTGCCGCAAGCTGGCGTATTCTCGTCGTTCCTACCGGCTGATCGCCAATATAGGCAACCACTTGAATCGCCTCTTCATCTAAGCCATCAAAATCTAAAGCAGGGTCGATTTTCTGCTCTTGATGGAAAACCTCGATCCGTATCGCTTTAATGTGCGACTCACGAGCCGTAAAGGACGTAAACTCAATCCTGATGGGCTGATCGACAGATATGAAGTTAAGGCTCAAGGCGATTCTCGTGCGAGACAAAATCGGCGGCAATGAGAAGCAACTTACTTACTTGCTAATCAATTTGCTCAGCACCTTTTTTTGCTCTGGCGTCAGCAAAAGAGAGAATCGATAGTTAGCAAGTCCCTCAGCCTCTTGTAGCTTAGCTGTCTGATCAGCGGAAAGGTTAAGCGTCCGAAAATCTGGCTCTTGACCGGCAGCCGATAACTTTTGTACCTGCTGCACTTGCGCAGGCGTCAAAATACTTTTAGCCTGTGCCTGAAGCAGCTTTTGAATCGCTTGGAACTGACTTTTCTGCTCATTCGTCAGCTTCAGGGCATCAAGGAAAGCGGCCTGTTCTGGATCCATTTCAGCCTGCTGCTGAGCAGGCTCTGCGGGGGGTGAGGACTCTGCCGGGGCCTCAAGCGGTGCCGATGGCGCTCCTGAAGGGGATATCTGGGCAAGTTCCTGTCCTCGAACTAAGTGAGGCGTTGCCACCGTTAAAGAGACCGTACTCAGCAGCAGTAGTAAAAATTTGTAGTCCACCATGGATTTTTATTATTCCTCTTGAATCGTCTGGGGGCCGGGCATTACTTTTCTATTGTGCCTCCCTCGCCCTAAAAACTTAACGCCACGGACTTAGCCCATGTCGTATCCTAAGAAGCCAAATGCCGCACATTTGTTTCAGGCGGCATCATCTAATAGAGCTATCATCAAAGAGAGAAAGCATGAGCGCTGAACAAGACGTTCTCATCAGTAACGCAGCCTTTTATCGCGCCTTCGAGAAAAAAGACGCAGAGGCGATGGCCTCGATTTGGTCTCAAGGGACGAGCAGTATCTGTATTCATCCTGGCCGCGAAGCCCTGCGAGGCTGGGAAAATATCCGACCTTCTTGGCAGAAAATTTTTCATAATACGGCCTACCTTGAAATAGACACCACCATTATTACGACCGAAATAAGTGGCACCCTAGCCTACGTAATCTTGATTGAGAAGGTGCTGCAGGTGGCACAACGACAGCGTCTTGAAGCTCGCTCAATGGCCACGAATATTTTTGAGCAGATGGGCGACAAATGGTATTTGGTCCATCACCACGGCAGTCCTCTTGCAAATTAGCGGGTCTTAAATTGGCTATGGTCGCTCCAACAAAGACGTATCTCAACCTCAATCGCTTAGACTCTCCCATGGGCCAGATTTTAGTGGTCACGGAAGGGCAGAATTTATGCGCCCTGGAATTTGCGGACCACGAACCACGAATGCAGAAGTTTCTGCAGGCCCGCTACGGGGCATTCTCCCTTGTTCAAGCCCAGGATACATTGGGGATTTGCGATCGCATCCAGTCTTACTTTGCGGGCGACTTTAACAGCCTGACTCCCATTACCGTGAGTCCAGGCGGTACGCCATTTCAGCAACGGGTCTGGTCCACCCTCCGGGAGATTCCTGCAGGCACAACTCTCACCTACGGAACACTTGCCACTCAGCTAGGGAATCCCAACGCCAGCCGTGCTGTGGGGCTAGCAAACAGTCGCAATCCCATCGCAATCGTAGTGCCCTGCCATCGAGTCGTGGGCGCTAATGCCCAGTTAACTGGATATGCTGGTGGAATAGAGCGAAAACGATGGTTGCTACAGCACGAAAATGCTCTGACACAAGAAGACTGCCAACAGATTTCCTTACCTTTAAAGATTTGAAGCGCACAAGAGATTCGCCTTCAAGAGAGAAAGCCCTTACTATCAGGAGCCTAAGCACTAGCAGTGAACGGTCTTGTGACCGCAAATGGCTAGAAGTCTGTATGAGTAGTTTAAGAGCTACACAATTACGGCTGTTTCCTGAGTCAGCGCTGCTGCGATATCAGCCTGCTGCAAATCTTGCCCGATGAAGACAAGCTTTGTCTGGCGAACTTCAGAAGCTTGCCAAGGACGATCATAAAAGGTGTCAAATCGGTCCCCGACCCCCTGCAGGACCAGTCGCATTGGCTTATCCTGAACGTTGACGAATCCCTTGATCCGATAGATTTCGTATCTGGCAACCAGTTCCTTGAGCTGCTCTAGCAACTGCTCAGAGTCAGCCGTGTACTCCACAAGGACCTGCACTGAATTGATATGATCGTCATGCTCATGTTCTTCTTCGTGGTCGTGGTGGCTGTGCCGCTGATCTAAGTCATCTTCCACCGCCGCATTGAAGCCGAGCAAGATCTCTGGATTAATCTGACCGTTATGGCAGGGAATCATCTTCGTTCCCTGAGGTAACTCACCCTGCAGCCAGGTTTGCACCTTATCCAGCTCTGATGGGTCAAGCTGATCGACCTTTGTGAGCAGCACTAAATCAGCACAGGCTAACTGATCTTCAAAGAGTTCTTCGATAGGGGTCTCATGATCGAGGCTATCGTCAGCCCGACGCTGGGCATTTAGAGCATCTAGATCGCCAACGAGCTGACCGGCGGACAGAGCTTCGCAGTCAACCACAGTAATGACGCCATCGACGGTGGCGCTCGTGCGAATTTCTGGCCAGCGAAACGCCTGCACCAAGGGTTTGGGCAAGGCTAAGCCGGAGGTTTCGACAATAATGCAGTCAATTTGGTCTCGACGCTGGAGTAGAGCCTGCATAGTCGGCAAGAATTCTTCTTGAACCGTACAGCAGAGGCAGCCGTTGGTCAGCTCAACGATATTGCCATCGGCTTCGTCTTCATCACAGATCTGACAGGAGCGCAGCAGCTCAGCATCGATACCGATTTCGCCAAATTCATTCACGAGGACCGCAATGCGCCGCCCCTGGTTATTTTGCAGCAGGTGGCGCACAAGGGTAGTTTTCCCAGCACCAAGGAACCCGGTGACAACCGTAACGGGAATTTTATGCATGGTAATGCCTAGAACAAAGATCTAAATTGAGAGATTGAGGCGATTACCCCGTGATAAGGCCGTTGAGGAGAGCAATACCGATGCCGCAGATCGCAAAGCCTGCAAACCGAAGCGGTAAAGTCCGAGCCTTTCCGTTTTCTGTGACGCGCCGTCCCAGGAAATAGGCCGACAGGGAGATCATCAGTTGAATCAGAGAGAAGCCAACCAGGTAAGCCATTAAGGACGTCATTTCAGCGCCCACAATCGCTTCGCCATAGGCATAACCATGGAAGATACCTGCGATCGCACCTAAGCCAATCACCAAAATCTCATTCAGGCGGTCCTTGAGGGCTAGGAGTGCACCAAACAGAAGCACTGAAGCTGAGATAACAAGCTCCGGGGCAGGCAGGTCAACGCCCATCAAGTGAATCCCAGTTCCGGCTAGAGACATTAAGATAAATGCCGCTGGAACGACCATACCGCGACGCTGTAGGGCCGCGAGTAGACCGACGGCAATCACAAAAACAAAGTGATCAAACCCAATGACAGGGTGACCTAAGCCAGAGAGAAACCCAGCCAACGCTGTATCCGGCGTCTCTCCGCCAAAGGGGTGGTGGGCAAATGCTGGCTTCGCAGAGATCAAAGAGCCCATTAATAGCAATAACCCAGCCATCGAGAGACTGCGTTTCTTTGTCAGCCAAGCGGGAGAAAGAGTTTCGTTAAAAATAATCACGACCTGTACCTCGCAGATGCGCTAAAAAATCGACATAACATCGGCGGGCATTCTGGCTTACGGGCTTAGAGCTAAGGCGCAAAAACCAATCTCTATGGAGACCTAGCTTCAACGTAAGATGCTCTAAACCGGCTTACAGCTGCGGGACAGCATCGGACTTACACCGTTCTTTCCCCGTTACCTTTGGTGGCTGCTCCCCACCAAAACCGAATCAATGCTGAGTGCCACATTAGCACAGTCCCTGCTCATACGTTCATGGGAGAATTAGGGGGCACAGGATTGAGGATAAAGCCGATGGGACAACTCAGATATTGGCTATCTATGGGTTTGATTTTGGTGATCAGCTTCGTATTGAGCGGGTCTCAACCAGCCTTCGCGAACAATCTAGCGCTCCAGAAGCCGGTTGAAATAAACATAAGCCTTAGCAATAAAGAGGGGGCATTAAAGTTCTTCCCTGAACAGCTTCAGTTCCTATCTGGCAAGCGCTACAAGCTAATCTTGAGCAACATTAGCCCTCAGAAACATTACTTTACGGCGAAAGACTTTGCCGATGCCGTCTGGTCGCAGAAAGTCGATGCCGGGAATGTCGAGATCAAGGGGGCCATCCATGAGCTAGAGCTACGTCCCAATACCGAGGCCGAGTGGGTTTTTGTCCCCGTTAAGGCCGGTAGCTATCAGCTTCGCTGCACAATTCCGGGTCACACTGAAGCGGGTATGGTCGGCGACCTAACCATCGCAGGATGAACCGCTCCAATTATTTCACCGCTTTCTTGCGACGCGGGAGATTGAGCGAGCTGAGTTTCATCAAACCACCCACAATGGCTCCAGCAGGAACCACAATAATCAGTGCAAGTACAGCGAGAAGGTTAAATACATCATTTTCAGAGAATGCAGACACGACAGATAATCCGTTACGGCTGCTAGAGGTCTTGGCGATAAGAGATAGGAACAGTAACAGACTGGACGAAAAGCCTGCGATCGCAGATCCTTTGACAGCCCAATAAAAAAGCCGACGATATACAGCTTTCGGCTGTTTATACATAGATAACGTTAGTAGCGTGCCAATGCCAGCTACAGCAAGACTACTGGGTAATCCGAAGATTATTGTACAAAACAGCAGGATAACGACACGACCGATCATGACTGAGAGATACGTCGTTATTGCTTCCAGCATTAGAGACACTGCATAGACATCTTTGTTGCCCGCATTAGTAGACTTACATCAAGTCCCTCATAGACGTTGAGCCTAAGTTTCCTGGTTATTTTCAACTCCATTATCTTCGCTCTCTCTATTTGAGAGAGCTGGGACTGTAGCAGACTCAAAATACTGTTTTTCCAATAGAAACGCTCCCTTTTTGAACCGAATCCCCCAGTATTCGCCAGGTTCCCGACTCAGGATGGTACCTTCTTCGCCGATGGCAATCACGGAAGGCGGGCGCAGCATTGGCATCGGCTCTGCGGTTTTAACATAGCTGGGCAGGGCGATGACTCGGATGCGATCGCCCACTGCAAAATCAGAAGCATTCTCAGACATAGGATCGTGACTGCGCCTAAACGTTTTGTACCGGTTCACCGTGATATTCTACGCTGTGCTTCATCCATACACCGTCTTACCGATACAATCAAAGGGTTTTTCGCTGCCTCCCAACACTGATGCCACCTTCTTCTACCCTTCTAGACGGTAAAGCGCTCTCCCAGAAGATGCAGCTTGAACTAAAAGCGCAAGTCGAAGCGCTGCAGCCCCACATCGGTCGTCCTCCCGGCTTAGCTGTGTTGATGGTGGGAGACAATCCCGCCAGCGCCGCCTACGTTCGCAACAAAGAACGGGCCTGCGCCCGCGTCGGCATCGCCTCCTATGGTGAACACTTCGCCGCTGACACAGGTCAGGCTGAGCTGACACAGGTGATTCATCGACTGAACCAAGATCCTAACGTTGACGGAATTTTGGTGCAGCTGCCGCTGCCGCCCCACCTCAACGCCGAGGCATTGCTGTACGAAATTGCCCCTAAGAAAGATGCCGACGGCCTCCATCCCATTAACCTGGGGCGATTAGTACGAGGAGAAGCCGGACTACGAAGCTGCACTCCCGCTGGCGTTATGCGTCTTCTCACCACCTACGACGTTAAGTTAGAAGGAAAGCAAGCCGTTGTTCTAGGCCGTAGCATTCTCGTGGGTAAACCAATGGCCCTGATGTTATTAGAGGCCAATGCCACGGTCACAGTTGCCCATTCTAAAACCCAGAACCTAGCTCAGCTCACCCAGTCAGCGGATATCTTGGTTGCCGCAGTAGGACGCCCCAGCTACGTCACCGCTGAGATGGTTAAATCCGGTGCTGTGGTGGTGGATGTCGGTATTAATCGAGTGGAGGGACCGGCGGGAAAAGCCCGCTTGGTGGGTGATGTTGACTTTGCCAATGTTGAACAAAAAGCGAGTCTGATTACACCGGTACCGGGTGGGATCGGTCCAATGACGGTTGCCATGCTTCTGTACAATACGGTGTGGAGTTACAGCCAAGGCAGCAAAGCATCATACAATAGTTGAACCTCAAGCAAAATCGAGGTTCCCTCTACCTTTAATTGAATGCTCAGCAGGGTACTTAATTGAGGTCAAGCGAGAGGGAGATCTCTTCATCGTCAAGATCAGGAAGGATTAAAGGATGATTTCTGCTGAGAATCCTCAAACACCCTCACTCGTCAAAGATGCGCCAGATGGCTTTTTGCTACCAGACTATCTGAGCCAGCGTCAACAGGTTGTGGTGGAGGCTCTTGATGCCTCAATATCAGTGGTCTATCCTGAAAAAATTTATGAGGCGATGCGCTATTCCCTACTGGCTGGGGGCAAGCGTCTACGGCCGATTCTGTGTCTTGCCACCTGCGAATTGGCGGGGGGCACGGTTGAGATGGCCTTGCCAACGGCTTGCGCTCTAGAAATGGTTCATACCATGTCGCTGATCCATGATGATTTGCCGGCGATGGACAATGATGACTACCGGCGCGGCAAGCTGACAAACCACAAAGTGTATGGCGAAGACATCGCCATTTTGGCTGGGGATGGCCTACTGGCCTACGCCTTTGAATTCCTAACGATGCAGACTCAGGACGTTGCACCGGCTCGATTGCTGAAGGTGGTGGCTCGACTAGGCCATGCAGTGGCAGCAACGGGACTGGTCGGCGGACAAGTTGTCGATCTTGAGTCCGAAGGCGCTGAAGATATCACGCTATCAACGCTAGATTTTATTCATCTCCACAAAACGGGGGCGCTACTGGAAGCTTCGGTGCTGTCTGGGGCAGAGTTAGCAGATGCGCCGAAAAAGATGCTGGAGCACCTGAGTCAGTACGCTCGCAATATTGGACTGGCATTCCAGATCGTCGATGATGTTTTAGATGTGACGGCCACTCGCGAACAGTTGGGGAAAACCGCAGGCAAAGACCTACAGTCTCAGAAGGCCACCTACCCGAGCCTGTGGGGCATTGAAGAATCCAAGCAGCAGGCGCAGCGCCTCGTCGATGAAGCGAAAGCAGCGTTGGCCGACTACGGCGAACAGGCGCTACCGCTGATGGCGATCGCAGATTTTATCACTGCCCGTCAATCTTAAGTCACCCAGGGAAATCATATTTCTCTCACTGACCGTCCCGTTCATGATCTGTGAGATCAGATATTTATGCAGAATTTTGGCGATGTTGTTCACAACTGGGTTCTACTGGTGTCCTTTGCCGCCAGCTTAATAGCTCAGGTTCTCAAGCTCGTTGTTGAGTTCGCCATTAACCGCAAGATTAATTTTCGCGTCATTGTCGAAACGGGAGGCATGCCCAGCGCCCATTCGGCTCTAGTGACGGCTCTAGCGACGGGGGTCGGCCAGGTCAAAGGCTGGGATAGCGTTGAGTTTGCGATCGCAACCATCTTCGCCATCATCGTCATGTACGACGCCGCCGGAGTCCGACAGGCCGCTGGCAAACAAGCCCGGATTCTCAACCAGATCGTAGACGAAATGTTTCAAGAAAACCCAGAATTCAACGAAGACCGCCTCAAAGAACTGCTGGGCCACACGCCTATTCAAGTCATTGCGGGTTCAGCTCTTGGCATCATTATCTCTCTGCTCAGCAGCCCCACAGGACTCCTTAGTCAATGGCTTTCTTAGTGGGCGCTCAGCCTACAACTTCCTCTTCTTCTAGCTCTGCCCTTGTCTGCGGCAGCTCTAGACAGTAGCCCGCCCCATAAACCGTCTTAATAAACTGCGGATGGCGTGGATCTGGCTCCAGCTTTGTCCGCAGGTGGCGCACATGAACTCGAATGGTCTCGATATCGTCATTGGGGTCATATCCCCAAACCTCTTGTAAAATCTCACTAGGAGAAACAGTTTGACCATGACGCTGCAGCAGACAGTGGAGCAGCTCAAACTCTAACCGCGTCAGCTTAATCACCTTCTCCAGCCACAGCACTTCAAACCGTTCAGGCACTAGCGTTAACGGCCCATAGCTCAAAATCTCTGAATGCTTAGCGGCCTGAGGCAGTCGGTCGGTGCGCCGCAGCAGCGCCCTTACCCGCGCCAACATCTCCTCCAGCTCAAAAGGCTTCGTCAAATAGTCATCGGCCCCAGCATTGAAGCCCTCAACCTTATCTCGGGTTTGACTGAGAGCCGTCAGCATCAACACCGGGATATCGGCGGTTCTCTGATCACGGCGTAACCGCTGACAGATCGTAAATCCATCAACCTTTGGCAGCATGAGATCTAGCAAAATTAGATCTGGCAAAAGTTGCACCGCCAAAGCCTGACCTTTCATGCCATCGGTTGCCTGAGTGACGTCATAACCCGCCATCTCTAAGTTAATGGCGACCAGTTCTGCGATCGCAGGATCATCATCAATTACAAGTATCCGTGGCTTCATTCAAACGGCTCAGATAGTACAGGCAAAGGATTTTAGAGAAATAGAGCGAAAATCCATAAAAATCTTGGCTTTAATCCTTAAATGTTCCTGTAAAGATTATAAGCATGGATATTAAAAACTTTTTTAACAAAATATTTTAGGTTTATAAGTATATTATAGATTTACGCCGGTACATATACTTATCAAGGTGTCAGACACAGAGAAATTTGAATCTCCGGCACCCCGCAGAACTTGACCATGGCTGGATTTTTCCCTGGTCAAGTGCTTTGCCCTAGCTTTGTAGCCAGCCTGAAAATTCCTGTCCGAATTGAGCGAGCGATAGTCGGTGAATGCGAGGGTCGCGGTTCGCAGCTTGCTGCTGCTGCTGGGTGTTATAGCCCCAGTCACCGAGAAAAAGAGCAATGTCTGTGAGATCACGCTGCTGCTTAATCGTTTGGAGCGTTGCCAACCGGTCCTCAATAAACCAGATGGGAGTCGGGCTTGTCGTCTTGAGCTGTCGCAGCGTCTCTGCTTTAGGACGGCGACAGTCCTTACCAAATAGTCGGTCGTCAGGGATCTGAAGGCCCGCTTGCTGGAGGAGAGCCTTCACAAACCGGCTTTCCTTGGTCGTAATAATGACAATAGGGAGCTGTTCGCTCAGTGCCTGGAGCTTTGGAATGACTCCCTCATAAAAGGTGTGCAGTGCCAGCCAAGACTCTAAATCACTGTTTAGCCAGCGATCGCGCACGGCATCAACTTGAGTCGCCAACATCTTGGGGTTGAGATCGTCTTCAACAACAACGCGATCTCGGATATTAGGCCAGTTCTGAAGAATAGCCTCTTCAGAGAATCCTTTGAGAATAGCCCGCAGCAGCACCGGCATTTCCCACCCTGTTTCGACAACAGGCCGTAGATGATAAAACTGCTGGGCCAAGGTCTCAGGAGCAGTTCCTGATGACGTTGACCAGACTTGGCAGTAGGCACGCCAGGTTGTCTGAAAATACTCTTGGAGACCGTTACAAATAATGCCGTCGAAATCTAGCGCTAACGTTTGGGGAGTTTTCACTGACTCAATTCACACCGAAGGCTGCGTAGCCAAGACTAGCAGCAGAACACAAAAAAGTGATTTCCCAAAATTCAATAAAGCTCAATTTTAAAACTGGGGCGGAAGGATTCGAACCTCCGAATGCCTGGACCAAAACCAGGTGCCTTACCGCTTGGCGACGCCCCATTGCTGAGAACCCAATTGATTCAAGCTCGATCATATTAGCAGCTTGCTTCCCTCGGCTGTCAAGCCCAATATTGCAGATTGCGTGATTCTTTCTCCTCTACGGGCGGATTGGTATAGGGCCAAGCGTTAAATCTGTGACAGGCAGGGGTAAAGTCGTGTAGTTTGTAAATGAGCCACAACCATCTACTAGCATCCGTCATGGCATTGATCATCACCGGGAAAAAGTTTATTAAAGAGGTCGAAAGGGATGGCGCAGTGGGCGTCTATGTTCCCTCAGAGGGTGGTTTCGAAGGACGGTTCAAGCGACGGCTGCGGGCTGCGGGCTATGCAACCCAGTTTGTCTCTGCTCCGGGCGTTGGTGACTTGGCGGCGTATTTCACAAATGTGCATGGCGTGCGTCCACCTCACCTGGGTAAAAGAGAAATTCACACCTATTACTTACCGCCCTTTGTGACGTACCACCTTGAAATGCTGCCGCCCGGTGCAGAGGGACTCGTGCTATGGCTCTATGACGGTAAGCGATTATCGCAGCAAGAATTGGCCTATCTCTGTGATTTGACTCAATCTAATGCTCAGGTGAAGATTGTGGTCGAGTTAGGGGGTAGCCGCAATTTCCGCTGGCAGCCTCTGACGCAGGTACTTACAGCCGCCTAAACCTTACTAGAAATAGCGCTTATTCGGGTGATACAGAAACCCTTACAGTCTCTGGAGCAGGGCCATTGGTTCAAGCTAATCTGTGGCGCGAGTTTCCAGCATTTACCAGCTGTGCGCAATCTGTCGCTGGCCTACACTCTAGCCGGTGCAGACTGTATTGATGTTGCCGCCGATCCTGCGGTTATAGCGGCTGCCACTGACGGCATAAATGCAGCGATTGAGGTTGCTTCCAGCCTGGGGAATGCCCCCACCCGCCCCTGGCTCATGGTGAGTCTTAATGATGGCGAAGATCCACATTTCCGTAAGGCGGTTCTCGATCCAGCTCGCTGCCCGGTAGACTGTCCTCGCCCCTGCGTGACGATCTGCCCCGCTCAGGCGATCCTCTTCTCAGAGGGGGAGAGTGGGGTGATGGGCGACCGCTGCTACGGCTGTGGCCGCTGCTTACCCATCTGTCCGATCGATCAAATCACGGCTGAGACCCATCGTGCCTCTCTCGACGCAGTTGTTCCATTACTCGTGTCTCATCAGGTGGATGCTCTAGAGATTCATACCCATCCAACCCATCGACCAGCTTTCGCTCGCTTGTGGCACCAAGTAAGGCCCTATATGCATCGGCTGAAGGTTCTAGCCATTAGCTGCCCGGATGGTGAAGGACATATAGAGTATTTGCGTGCACTCTATGAACACATTGCCCCGCTGCCCTGCCCGCTGATCTGGCAAACGGATGGGCGACCCATGAGTGGCGATATTGGCGATGGGACAACAAGGGCTGCGGTGCGATTGGGTAAAAAAGTGCTAGAGGCTCAATTGCCAGGCTATGTCCAGCTTGCAGGAGGTACAAATGGTCATACAGTTGTTAAACTCAAAGCCAATGGCCTCTTGAATAATGAAATGAGTCAATCTGCCCACATTGCAGGGGTCGCCTACGGCAGCTATGCTCGCCGGTTGCTCGATTCGCTGTTGCCTGACGCTGAGCCGCTGGAGCAGGATCTTTCGAGACTTAGGCAAGCTGTTGACCGAGCGGAAGCGCTCGTGGGGCCACTCAAGGCCAATAGGGGAACCTTAATGTATTAACGGACTCAGGATAGAGATCCGAATTTGACTATGGCTGAATCTACAACCCAAAATCGTAGGCTGATTACAGATAACCTGGAGCAGCTGCTCAGTATTTTGCCAGCACCGTTGCGATCGCAACTCCAAGCCCACGCTCAGCTCGACTCTTTGATCGAAGTGGTGCTCGACATTGGCCGCCAACCGGAAGCCCGCTTTCCAGAGAAGGCTGAGTTTTTGACCGAGCAGGTTGTGACTCGCACCGACTTAGACTACTGCATTCAGCGCGTCGGCCACTTTAGCGGCGACAACCGCGCCGGAATTGAGCGTACGCTCCATCGGATCAGCGCCATGCGCAACCGTCAGGGCGAAATCATTGGTCTCACCTGCCGGGTCGGTCGAGCCGTCTACGGCACGATCACCATGATTCAAGATCTGGTGGAAAGCGGTAAATCTATTTTGCTACTGGGGCGTCCTGGCGTTGGCAAAACCACGGCACTGCGGGAAATTGCGCGCGTCTTGGCCGACGATCTGCTAAAGCGCGTCGTCATTATTGATACCTCAAACGAAATTGCCGGAGATGGCGATGTCCCGCACCCCGCGATTGGCCGCGCCCGTCGGATGCAGGTGGCCCGCCCCGAACTGCAGCATCAGGTGATGATTGAGGCGGTAGAAAATCACATGCCGGAAGTGATCGTGATTGATGAAATCGGCACCGAACTAGAAGCCCTCGCAGCCCGCACTATTGCTGAGCGCGGCGTTCAGCTAATCGGTACCGCCCACGGCAACCAGATCGAGAACCTGATGAAGAACCCGACTCTCTCTGACCTTGTGGGGGGGATTCAGTCTGTGACTCTTGGGGATGATGAGGCCCGTCGGCGCGGCAGCCAAAAAAGTGTCCTAGAGCGCAAAGCACCGCCCACATTCGATGTCGCAGTAGAGATGCTGGAACGCAGCCGCTGGGTGGTTCACGATGAAGTTTCCGTGACCGTTGATCAACTCTTGCGAGGAAGAGTACCCAACCCCCAAATTCGCACTGTCAATGACGCCGGGAAGGTGGCAATCACTCACGAGCTACCGAAGCTAATCGAAACGCCAGAGCCTACAGCTCAGAAAAGCTGGCGTTCCTCTAGTCAAATTCCGGTTGTGCCACTCAAGGAACAGATCCCTGTTTCACCAGATTCGAATATGTTTCAGACGCTCTTGGATGCGTCAATGGATCGCCAAGACCGGTACGGTAACGAGATTGCCTGGGCCGGTCCCAATGGCGAAGATCTGCCGCTCCATATTTATCCCTATGGCGTCAGTCGGTCGCAGCTCGATCAGGTGATTCGGACGCTGAATCTACCCATTATTCTGACAAAGGATATTGACAATGCTGATGTGGTTCTAGGGTTGCGATCGCACGTCAAACATCACTCCAAGCTCAAGCAGCTTGCCAAGAGTCGCCAGCTCCCCGTCCACACCATCAAAGCCAGCACCATTCCCCAAATTGCGCGAGGGCTGCGACGGCTGCTGAATATGGACGAACCCGGTACCCCTGAGGTCGTGGACCTGCGGATGTTTATGGGCGACGAAAGCGATGATGAAATGGAGGCGCTGGAAGAAGCAAGACTCGCCGTTGAACAAATCGTGATTCCCAAAGGACAGCCGGTGGAGCTGCTACCCCGCTCAGCGTTGGTTAGAAAAATGCAGCATGAGCTGATCGAACACTATCGGCTCCAGTCCCGCAGCTTTGGAGAAGAACCCAATCGTCGTCTGCGGATTTATCCTGCCTAACAGCGGTGAATATTTAAGCTTCCTGATCACCCCTTTCAGCAACACGGATTACCCGAAAGGCCTCAACCTGTTCAGCTTTACCTTTCAGCGTTAGAGCGCCCCAAGCTTCAACCTCGTAATTATCCTGAAGATAGTCCAGCGTGGCTTGGGCAATCAGGATGCGGCAGGCCGAAGACTGCCGGTGCTTATCAACACTTTCGAGCCGAGAAGCTGTGTTAACACCATCGCCAATGATGCCGTACTCTAATCTCGATTTACTTCCGAGACTGCCCACGACCACAGGCCCCGTGAAGATTCCTACCCGCATCTGGACCTTTGGTAAACCCTGCAACTGCCACCGCTGATTGAGGAGTTCAAGAGACTCCCCCATCTTCAACGCACAAGCAACGGCTCTCTGAGCATCGGTTGCGATCGCATTCCAATCTGCTCGCGGAATCGGCACCCCAAACGCCGCCATTAGACCATCGCCGGTGAACTTATTAATTACGCCGTGGTGATCTACTACCACATCCGTCATCACTTCAAAATATTCATTCAGCCAGTTTAGAAGCTGCTCCGGTGATAGCCGCTCAGAAATTGAGCTAAATCCCTTAAGGTCGGTAAACATCAGCGTGGCAGTGAGTGCCTGCCCCGGCAGCTTCCCGTCTTGAAGCAGCTCATCCCGCCGCTGCCATAAAGTTTTCGCAATCTCGGGTGAAGAACTTTGCCCCAGCAGCCGCATCACCATCTGTTGCTGACGCTGTGCCTGCTGGGCACGGTAGGCAACTACGCCACCGCCAGCCCCTAAGAAAGTCAAGAAGGGCGGTACCAGCGGCACCCACAGCGACCGCAGAAAAAATCCTTGGCAAAGGATAAACAACAAGCCAATCGCCGCACCACTCCCGACGACTAACCCCAGGGGACGGCGAACCATCCAAAACAGTAGTCCTCCGATTAGAGACCAGAACAAGATCCAGACCATTTCCAGCGGCTCAGACCAAACGCGAATCAGGGGTCGCTTACCATAGGCCGCATCCAGGAACTGACTGACCATTTGAGCATGGATCACGACACCTGGCATCTGAGGCTGATCGTTAGCGCCAAAATTATAGGGGGTCAGATAAAAGTCACCGCCGCTGGCCCCAGTTGTCCCAATTAAAACAATCCGATCTTCAATTTGTTGAGAGTCCACCTGACCTTCCAGTACCTGCGTTAAGCTCACCTGCTCAACACTGCGCTGAGCCGAGCGATAGTTCAGCAAAATCTGGTAGGTATTAGCTGCATCAATGCGGGTGTAGCCGCCATCATCAGACTTCAGGGGCGGAAAAACTGTAGAGCCAATCTGCAAAATATTTTCATCAGCATCACTGGGCCGATCTTCAATACCATCATCCCGCAGATACCGTAGGGCCACCCGAAGCGAGAAAGAAGGGAAATAGTCATCTACGTAAAGTAAGTTGCGCCGCAGAACACGACCAGAATCAACCGTAACGTCGTTGAAACCAATCTGGTCCTCCGGCAAACCTGGCGGTGGCGGCACAGTTCGCTTGGCTTCATCGCCGAGGAAGGTGATCGCAATCATGCGATCAGACTGCTTCAGTTGCTCGACAAGGGCGGCCCGATCAACCTCGGCAGCAGCACCAGGCTGCACTAAGATATCGCCCCGCCACATATCTAGGCCCATCACTCGTGGCTGGTAAGATTTGAGCCTTTTCAACAGCTTCACCAGAACGGCATCAGGCAGGGGAAACTGACCTTGATTTTGAATATCTTGTTCGGTAATACCGACCACTAACAGACGCGGATCGGCCCCCAAGTCAGGCCGAGACTGCATCAACTGGTCGTAGGCCGTGAGTTCTAGGAGCTGAAGGCTACCGATATGACGAAAGCCTAAAATTAAAGCTGTTGCAGCTATACCGGCGATGATTGGAGGAAGACTACTCACGATAACCCGCCGCCCCCCTTCGGGGATCGCAATCGCTCTTACGCCGACAAACCAAACCCGCAGTTGAGCCAAAAACTTCAAAGAAGGTTACCCAAAAGCTATACCTCTGCGGTAAGAGTATAGAGGATACCTCAGGACTTGGGCACTTTATGTCTGACTACATTGTTGTGACGCTCGGCGAGCGCACCCAGGCCGAAACCGCCGCCAAAAATCTAGAAACAGCAGGTCTACCCACTGCACAGATCAGCGTTTTCGGGCAAGGCTTCAAAATGCCTGATACTGACTCTCTATTCGATCCCACACTTTTGAAGTGGCAAAGCATGAAGCGAATGATGCTCTGGCTGCTTCCCTTCGGATTCTTTGCAGGGGTGACCTTCAACCAAATCACCCAGCTCACTATTATTCCTGGCCTCGGAAATATTGGCGATGGCTTTATTGGCGGCTTATTCGGGTTAGGTGCTGCAGCAATGGGCAGTTTCGCCTATGGTGGCGGTGCACAGCTCTATCTTGATAAAGATCTCATTCCTTATGCTAAACGTCTAGAAAATGGGAAATATCTCGTCATTGTGAAGGGATCTCAGCGATTGATTCAAGATGCAAAACGAGTCTTACGAGTCCTTGACCCTGAAATCATGACAATTTACGAAGATATCGATTAGGAAATACCAGTAATCAGAAAACGCCATTCTCAGATTGAGCTATAGTTAAGACATATTTATGAGATTTTTTAAATAATCTTCTACTTCTATCAAAAATAGTAATTTTGCTACTCTATGAAAGCTTTGTCAGAGCGCATTTCCATCTTTATTGATGGAAACAATATGTTTTATGCTCAGCAGAAGAATGGTTGGTTTTTTGATCCGCGTCGTATCTTAAGTTATTTCACGAATGAGCCTGGAGTTAAACTCTGTAATGCCTTTTGGTACACTGGTCTCAAGGACGCCCAAGATCAAAGAGGGTTCAGAGATGCCCTCATCAGTTTAGGCTATACCGTTCGCTACAAAATACTGAAAGAATACTACGATGATTCATCAGGCCGATATTCACAAAAAGCTAATTTAGACATTGAAATTGTGATCGATATGTTCAACACAGTTGAGCAATATGATCGCGTTATCCTATTTAGTGGTGATGGTGACTTTGAGCGTGCAATTGAGCTTTTACGATCCAAAAATACGCACATTACCGTGGTCTCAACAGAAGGAATGATCGCGAGAGAATTGCGAAACGCAACCGATCGATACATAGACTTAAATGCTATTCGCGATCAGATCGAAAAAAGCGAGTTTTAAGACGGAAGGGTATTCAGCGTCTTAGCCACTTACCTTTTCAATTCTCCACTGGTGGAGAATTTCATGCTTGTGAACGTGAGATCTGCTTGTCACCTCTTACAGCGGTCTTCAGTTAGATAAAAGACACCTGAAATCCTGGAAGCTGAGCAGAGATTTTCAGCTCCAGGCTGTACCCCACCAAGCTGCGATCCGCTGTATCTTACTGAGAAGCATTCCAAATAGTCTGCAGCCCTTCTCGATAGGTGGGATACAGGAGCTTGATTCCCAGCTTTTCCTTAATTTTTTGGTTGCTGACTCGGCGACAGTCCTTCCAAAAAGAAGCCGCCATTGGACTCATCTGAGCGGAATCAAAGGAATTGGCTGGCGGAGGGGTGCTGCCCATCAGTCGATGAGCTTCGATAATTAAAGTGCTGGGTTCTGAAGGTTCGTCATCGCCTACGTTGTAGATATTTATTGGATTGGGGTTCAAGATGGATGTCCCTACGGTTTGGACAATATCATCTACATGAATGCGGCTAAAGACATGCCCAGGTTTGTCAATGTGCCTCACTTTGCCAGATTGTAAACGTTCGAAGATACTGCGGCCTGGGCCGTAGATTCCTGGCAGCCTGAAGATGTGAGTGGGTAAATTGGCTGCTAAGAATTTGGCTTCGATGTTGACCCGATGTTGCGATCGCACATTGCTCGGCTTTAATTCACTCGTCTCATCTACCCAAGCCCCCTGGGTATCTCCGTATACACCGGTCGTAGACAGGTAGCCAAACCACCGTAAATCCAGCGACGGCAGCGTGTGCAGCAACAACGCCACCACCGGATCAACCCCATCCTTTGCGGGCGGAATGCTGCTGAGAATATGGGTCACTCCTGCCAACGCCTCAGAGACTAATGGCTGCGTCTGATCGCCATAGGCAAAGGCATAAGTTGGCACCTCTAGACCTAGTTGAGATGCCCCCGTCCGAGTCGTAATCTGTACCGGAATTTTTCTGTCAAGCAGCCAATGGGCCAGGCGTTGCCCTGTATAGCCACATCCTAAAATCAGAACTTTCATCGTTTGCGAATCAGGCTGGAGGTTCAAAGTGCTAAAAAATAACCAGCCTCCCGAAGATACAGGAGGCTGGCTGCTTAGGTTTTAGAGCTGAAACTATTATTCAACCGCTTGCGGCAGCAGCTCTCGCCGCTCGCTCGGTTCGACATGAACCTTGCCTTCTTCATTAACGTCAACAACTGCCGTATCGCCAGCCTTAACGCGGCCCGAGAGAATCTCCTCAGCCAGCGTATCCTCTAGCAGGCGCATAATCGCTCGACGGAGCGGTCGCGCACCATAGCTGGGATTGTAACCCTCTTCAATAAGCAGCTCCTTGAAGCGCTCTGTAATTTGAAGGGAGATCTCCTTCTCTTCCAAACGGGCAAAGACCTCTTTGAGTAAGATCTCAGAGATATCCTTCACCTCGTCCTTCGTGAGCTGACGGAAGACAATGATCTCATCCAAGCGGTTCAAGAACTCAGGCCGGAAGTACTGCTTCAGCTCTTCGTTGACCAAAGACCGAATCCGGTTGTACTGAGAATCAACCTGATCTTCAGCAAAGTCAAAGCCGAGGCCACCGCCTCCCTTCTCAATAACCTTAGACCCGATGTTAGAGGTCATGATCAGCATCGTGTTCTTGAAGTCCACAGTGCGTCCCTTGGCGTCAGTCAGTCGACCATCTTCAAGAATCTGCAGCAGCATGTTAAAGACATCTGGGTGCGCCTTCTCAATCTCGTCAAACAGCACGACGGTGTAAGGACGCCGGCGCACGGCCTCGGTAAGCTGACCACCTTCGTTGTAGCCAACATAGCCAGGAGGAGAACCAATCAGCTTAGAAACCGTATGGCGTTCCATGTACTCCGACATATCTAAGCGCACCATCGCGTCTTCAGAGCCGAAGAAGTAGGTTGCGAGTGCCTTGGTTAGCTCCGTTTTACCCACGCCAGTCGGACCAGAGAAGATAAAGCTAGCAATGGGCCTGTTAGGGTTCTTAAGACCCACGCGAGCCCGTCGAATGGCACGAGAGATCGCCTTGACGGCTTCTTCCTGACCGATTAGGCGCTGGTGAAGGGTGTCTTCCATGTGCATCAGCTTGTCGGATTCAGTCTCCGTCAGCTTGTTCACAGGTACCCCAGTCCAGGAAGCCACGATGTGGGCGATATCCTCTTCGGTAACCTTGGGTGACTCATCGCCACCGCTCTCAGAGCCTTCATCGCGCTTGGCTTGAGCAATGGTCTTGATCTCTGACTTGATCTCCATTTCGCGATCGCGCAGTCCCCCAGCCTTGTCAAAGTCCTGGGAGCGAACGGCATCGTCCTTGTCCTTAAGAACTTGACGCAGTTCCTTATCCAGCTCTTTGGCGGCTGGTGGAAGCTGAGAGTTAATCAAACGAACCCGAGAACCGGCTTCGTCGATCAAGTCAATGGCCTTGTCTGGAAGATAGCGATCTGAGATATAGCGATCGGATAGCTTGGCAGCAGCCTCTAAAGACTCATCTAAAATCTTCAGCTTGTGGTGCTGCTCATAGCGCTCTCGCAAGCCATAGAGAATTTCAATGGTCTCATCGACAGAAGGCTCGCCCACCATCACAGGCTGGAAGCGTCGCTCTAGAGCGGCATCTCTTTCGATGTGCTTGCGATACTCATCAAGGGTCGTGGCTCCAATGCACTGCAGCTCACCCCGAGCCAAAGCTGGCTTGAGGATATTAGCGGCATCAATCGCGCCTTCAGCAGCACCGGCACCAATCAGGGTATGAACCTCGTCAATCACCAAGATGACGTTCGACGCCTGCCGAATCTCATCCATGATTTTCTTGAGGCGCTCTTCAAATTCGCCTCGATACTTGGTACCGGCAACCAGCAGGCCAATATCTAGCGTTACGACCCGCTTCTCTTCGAGAATGTCGGGGATATCTGCGTTGGTAATTCGCTGGGCTAAGCCCTCTGCAATGGCGGTTTTACCCACGCCCGGTTCGCCAATAAGTACTGGATTGTTCTTGGTGCGGCGACCGAGGATCTGAATGACGCGCTCAATTTCTTTCTGACGACCGACAACAGGGTCTAGCTTTCCATCAGCAGCAAGCTGAGTCAGGTTAGAGCCAAACTCGTCTAGTGTTGGTGTCTTAGTGCGTCCTGAGCTTCCGCCAGCGGTTACTTCGGCTGTTTCACCCAGCATCCGAATCACTTGGGTGCGAACTTTGCCGAGGTCAACGCCTAAGTTTTCTAGAACGCGAGCCGCAACACCTTCACCCTCTCTGATTAATCCGAGGAGCAGGTGCTCTGTACCAATGTAGTTGTGGCCGAGCTGACGGGCCTCTTCCAGCGATAGCTCTAGTACGCGCTTGGCTCGAGGCGTGAAGGGAATCTCCACGGCTACAAACCCAGAACCGCGACCAATAATTTTTTCAACTTCGACCCGAGCATCTTTGAGATTGACGCCCATGGACTTAAGGACTTTGGCCGCTACGCCAGTCCCTTCGCCAATTAAGCCCAAAAGGATCTGTTCTGTACCGACAAAGTTGTGTCCCAAGCGGCGGGCTTCTTCTTGGGCCAGCATAATCACTTTGATGGCTTTTTCTGTAAAGCGTTCAAACATCGCGTCTTCCCGTACCTGCTGCTGGTAAAGCCAATCTTAACATAGACAAATCTTGTCAATGTGGCTTTATGAGAGAGTTTAACTACATTCCTACCTGTTTTGCATTGACCCGATCAGGGACGCTGAATCACGATTTAGAATGTAGCTTGGTCTCCTCTCAACCATTCTACGGTTTTGTCATAGCAGCAGGGGAAACTTTTTCCGGCGATTAGGTACGGGAATTTCACCCTTTCTAGAGGAAATTAGCTCAACTTTTGATGTCAAAAGATAGGTTGAACCCGTACGACTCCATTCGTTTTTTAATGTCGCACTGCTGGTCTTTGAGATTCTGCTGAAATGCTGGGGTTTGTATTTTGCCTAGCCACAGAATTAGGGCATCTTCGTCGGTTTCTGAGTAATAGCCCTTCCGTTGTCCTGCGATTTGAAACTCAAATTTTTGATAAAGAGAGAGTGCAGCTTGGTTTGAGGCTCTGACTTCGAGGGTAGCGCGAGTTAGATTGCGTTGAGATGCGATCGCAAGCATTCCCCAGAGCAACAATTGCCCAAACCCTTGCCGATGGTAGACCGGATCAACGGCCAGCAAGATGATGTGGGCCTCGTCGTCAATTCCCCACAGGCAGCCCATCCCCAGCAAATTAATATCTTGGCCTTGATACTTGACCAGTCCAACCAAAGCACTGCTGGACCTTTCAAATTCTTGGCGATAGCCGTCCAGAGTCCAGATGCCGCCTAAAGCCCGCCGATCCAGCTCCACAGCAGCGGGTAGTAAGGCAGCATCTAAAAATCGTAATTTTATAGACTCTGATTGCATGGGTCGCAGCAGCTCCAGTGCGGCAACAACTTATGCAACGATAGCAGCCCCCTAAGCAATACGCTGCTTCCGCTTTAGCGCAATGAATCCACCCACAAGTAGAGCCAATGCCCCTGCTGTTAAGGGTGATTCAGGTACAGCCGCAGGTTTGGATTGAGCTGTAAACAGCCAATCAGAAGAGTAGAGATGGGGGCTGAGGCTTGGATCCTGATCTGCGGGGGCATGATTGAGCCAACCCCACCCAGAAATACCCTGATGGCCCCGATGACCTTGATTATTGTCACCGTCCCCTAACCGGAAGCTATAGGCATTTGCACCTGAAAAATCGGCCAGATTATAGACATCACCAGAGGTTTGACGCGTAATTGTACCTGTGCTGCTTCCGGCCTGACTGCCGTCAACCCATAGGTCATCATCGCCCGCAACCTGCTGGACATTGCGATAGGTGAAGTTAATCGAGAACAGCTCAGGAGCCGAGTACGAATCACCCTGGTCAAGCCCGCCGTAAGCTGTCCCTGAAATGTTGATGGTGTTGCTTGTGTCGTCGTAATCGAGGGCCACGCTTGCCCCACCTTCTGTGAAATTGAAGGTGTAAATATCTTTAGACTTCCCTGATAACAGCCCGTCTAAACGTAAGCCGTAGAACGGAGAACTGGCTGATCCATCAGGGTGATTGTCAAGGGTGTAGCTGCCGCCCGTAATCCCAACAGCCCCAGCCTTGGAAACTAGTCCAAATGAAGCTAGCCCGATCAGGGTCATTCCAGCGGTCGCAATCAGCCGTTGTGTCAATCGATTCTTGTTCATGCTTAAAGTAGCTCCCCCAATGATTTAAGTATGTTGATGGATTTGCTACCCCCCTTGTCCCAAGTGCTCTGACTCAAACTCAATCTGCGGATTGATTTGTGAGATTCAATACTGCAGTTAGCCCTAGCAAAGTCACTCCAATCTAGCCTACCCATTTTGAATTGCAAAGAGATCATCTCTAGGCTTTCGGAATCCATTGCTCTAAGGAACATTGGCAATAAAACATGCATGATGAATTTTGAGTAAGTTCAATACACTCAGCGTTCAAAATGGAGCGCTTCTGGGATGACATTGATCCAGCCAAGATCTTCAGGAAAGAGACATTCTGGCTTCCCATGAACCCGTAAAGTGAGAGATATTCTGTTCAATACTGCCCACCGTGAGCCATCCAGACTATCTTGAGCGCATTTTGAAGGCCCGTGTCTACGACGTGGCCCAAGAAACTCCCCTTGAAGCAGCACCGCGACTTTCCAGTCGGCTGCAGAATAAGATTTTGCTGAAGCGGGAAGATATGCAGTCTGTCTTTTCCTTCAAGCTGCGTGGAGCTTACAACAAGATGGCTCAGCTTCCTGCAGAAGCTCTGGAAAAGGGCGTTATTACAGCTTCAGCGGGCAACCATGCCCAAGGCGTTGCGCTGGGGGCCAAGGAACTGGGAACAACCGCCACAATCGTGATGCCAGTGACAACCCCCCAAGTCAAAATTGATGCGGTGGCTGCACGGGGAGGTGCGGTGGTATTGCATGGCGATACCTATGACGATGCCTATGCCCATGCTCGAGAGCTATCCAATGTGCAGGAGCTAGCGTTTGTTCACCCCTTTGACGACCCCGATGTGATTGCGGGCCAAGGGACGATTGGAATGGAGATTCTGCGTCAATATCAAAAGCCGATCCACGCTGTCTTTGTCGCCATCGGCGGCGGTGGCTTGATTTCTGGGATTGCGGCCTACCTCAAGCGACTGCGTCCAGAGATTCGAGTGATTGGGGTTGAACCTATTGATGCTGACGCGATGCACCAGTCACTGAAGGTGGGAGAGCGAGTCCGATTGGATCAGGTGGGTCTATTTGCCGATGGAGTCGCGGTGCGCGAGGTAGGGGAAGAAACGTTCCGACTCTGTCAGCAATACGTTGATGAAATTCTCTTAGTGAGTACGGACGATACCTGTGCGGCCATTAAGGATGTGTTTGAAGACACTCGCTCTATTTTGGAACCGGCAGGGGCACTTGCGATCGCAGGTGCAAAAGCCTACGTCGAGCGGGAGCAAATCACCGATCAAACTTTGGTCGCAGTGGCTTGCGGTGCCAACATGAACTTTGATCGTCTCCGATTCGTCGCCGAGCGGGCTGAATTAGGAGAACGGCGAGAAGCTATCCTTGCAGTCACAATTCCCGAAGAGCGGGGTAGCTTTCTGCGATTGTGTCGCTGCATGGGCAAGCACGGCATTACTGAATTCAGCTACCGGATTACAGATGAGCAAGAGGCCCATATCTTTGTGGGCGTCAAAATTCAAAACCGGGCTGATGCTACAGCTATCGTTTCAAATTTAGAAGAGCAGGGATTTCGGACCTTAGACCTCACCGATGACGAGCTCGCCAAGCTCCACCTGCGCTATATGGTGGGTGGCCGTTCTCCACTAGCAGAGAATGAACTGCTCTATCGGTTTGAGTTTCCTGAACGTCCTGGCGCTTTGATGAAATTTTTGAGCTGCATGAGTCCCAACTGGAACATCAGCCTCTTTCACTACCGCAATCATGGTGCAGACTATGGTCGCATTGCGGTAGGAATGCAGGTCCCACCCCACGAGATGCAGGATTTTAATGCCTTTTTAGATACCCTGGGTTATCGATACTGGGATGAAAGCCAGAATCCCACCTACAGGTTATTTCTAGGCCAACAGAAGTCATCCCCAAGCCCTACACATTAAGTTTTACCTCAGAGCGATTCACTCTCAGGAGAACGAGAATTAGCCGGCATCGATAGCGAGTCTGCGGCTGGCTCTAGCGGTTGAGCCAGCTCATGCTTAGCCTGCTGCCACAGCGCCTCTAATTCATCCAGCGTATGTTCTATCAATGGCTTAGAAGTATTGGCTTCGATACTTTTGATGCGATCAACGAGTTTTATATTTGTGCTTCTGAGGGCTGCCACTGAGTCTAGCTGACACCAGCGAGCGATGTTGATGAGGGTAAACAGCAAATCGCCAAGTTCAGAGGTTTGGTGCTCAACATCAGTGCTGAGCAAAGACTCTTGAAATTCTGCGAGTTCTTCATAAAACTTGGCCCACACGCCCTCGATATCTTGCCACTCTAAACCAGCAGCAGCAGCTTTCTCAGAAAGTTTTGCTCCGGCCATTAGTGGCGGCAGACTGCGAGTATATTGCTGCAATTTTTGACTAAACACCTCTGGTTCTTCAGAGTCTTGCTGCTTTTCAGCGGCTTTAATGTCTTCCCAGTTACTGCGAACTTCTTCGATGCTGGCTGCTTTGGTATCACCAAAAACATGGGGATGACGACGCATCATTTTTTCGGCAATGCCCTGGGTCACGTCTTTGAGGGTGAAGTCCTGTTCTTCGCTGGCTAATTGGGCCTGCAGGACAACCTGCAGAAGCAGATCGCCCAGTTCTTCGGCGATCGCATCTCGATCCCCCTGATTAATAGCATCAACGGCCTCGTAGGCTTCTTCAAGAATATACGGCGTTAAACTCTGGGGCGTTTGGGCCAAATCCCAGGGGCAGCCATCTTCAGGATCTCGGAGCTGGGCCACAATGCCTGTAAATTGCTGAAGTGCGATCGCAAGCTCAGAGACCTGCACTGGCACATACACATTGATGGGATAAGCCACTCGCATTTGATCGTCAAGTTGCTCAAGCGTGAGTTGGGCTGACTGTACATCCGTATCACCTAAATCCCCCATCAAAGTCACCGGATACTCATCAGGGAATCTAGCCTGCAGAGCCGCCTTCAGCGTTTGCAGCGTTGCAGCAGAATCGATTTGCGTGATCAGAACCGGCACACTCAACTGTACCCCTTGGGTCAGCGCATCTGAAACCGTCACAATTTGGAGCTTTGCATCTCCGGGGGGACTTTGCATGGGATTAACATTGCGTAGATTCTTCCCATGATGCGACATTTTGACTGCAAAACAAGTTCCAGTTAACAATTGCTCGACGATATTGGCATCGTGAGCAATAATCTCTACGACCGCCTTTTCCAGCGCTTGAGGAATGCCTTGCGTCCTGAGCTAATGCCATCACTAATCGAGTGACTCATCGCTCCCGCCTCTAGCCCGAGCAGTAAAGCGATACAGCTATGAGGAGACTGGATCCACATTTGCTCAAGTACCGTCTTTAACGGCGGCATCTGCCAAGACAAATGCCATAACCGTGAAATCACTTCACAGGCCGTCAAAGCAAGAATAATCCAGAGACCAAGATACAAAAGACGCAGCAAAGTCCCAATGACCGGGCCATGGGATAGCAACGAACGATGGCTCAATACTTTTTGATAGGGCAACCAGATAAATTTCAGCAGCCCCCAGCGTTGGTATTGCTTAGAGTAGATATCTAGATCCGGGCCAAACATCAGACCGCTGAACAAGAAGCCACCACAAAGGCAAAGCGAAACGCCAAGATTGAAAGTCACGAGCAAGGTCAAAGCACCGACCCAAGGCAAACAAATGAACGTAATTTGATCATGCGTCCGACCAGAAGACATTTGACCTCGAAATTTTTTACCGCATTCACAGTAACGTAGCGTGGCCTTGGTCTAAGCGGAGATTATCAATCCTGTTGCTGATCGTTATTTGTCTGCTACAATACTGTTCGCGAATGTTTATGACATTAGGGCGATTAGCTCAGCTGGTAGAGCGCTTCGTTTACACCGAAGATGTCGGGGGTTCGAATCCCTCATCGCCCATAAACTTCAGTCAGCAGAAAATACTGCAGCTGAATCATATGGACAGCAACATCTATTTATCTGCAAACGGGTAAAGCTAGATGCGATCGCATGTCATCAGCAAGCAGAGCAGCACCCCATCTCTCCAACAGGCTGGAACAAACAGGGGCTATCAAGTTCACAAAACGGTTAAAAATAGCTAGAAGCTGCCGACATAGAAGGGATCAGGAATTCTAGATTTTCGTTGGCACTGAACCGATCGGGAGAGTATGTCTCTAAACTTCAGTGTGTCGTAGCCAACAAAAGTATCTTGGGCTACAAAGTGAACCTGCACCGAAAGGTGAGTAAGCAAGTTGACCAGCAAAAATCTGTTGAGTTAGGTAATCGCCCAACATCAACGATCAATAAGCCTGTGTGCATTGTAGAGACTGGACTAGCCGTAAGCAGCCGTAAAAAATTATTTCTCAGTTGAAGTCTGCGAAGATGAGAAAATTTTCTTAAAATATAAACATAAGTTAAGCTATAGAATAGATATCCTTATAATATCCATGCATCCAGAGTCGACTCTTAACCAGCTTCGGGAATCGCTTCCATCGGGCGAACTGCCATCAAGCTATGGCGTGTACTTTAAGAACACGCTGGTGGCCCTCTGTCACGCTCTGGAAGACCATATTCTGCAAAACTGCAGTGATGATCCGGCCCAGCAACCTCTTGTTCTAGTGACTTTTCAGCAGGGTAAGTGGTACCTGCAAGAAGCTGAGCGGTATCTCGATATTGCGCGCTGCTCCAGTCACATTGCAGTTGCGGCTGTCCCTGACAGTGGTTTTGCCAACCATAAAGCAGGTCAGCTTGATAACGTTTCCCTTGTGCACCTCAATCCCAAAGACTCTCTCGTCAATGAGTGGAACCTCGTGATTGTCGCTCCGGGCTACGCGTCAATGGTGCTCTGTCATGAGCTATCTGAGGCAGACTATCAGACTCAGAACCAGCCAGGGGAAGACATTGAGCGCAAGTTTTATGGACTCTGGACCTTTGAGAGGGGCCAGGTTGAGAAGACAGCAGAAATTCTGATCGAGAGGATGCGTCCTTATAATTCAGAATTAGCAGATCGATTGTTAGAGCAGTGCCAGCAAATTCAAAGCCGTGGTGACGTTGCGCCGGTGGATCTGAGTGGCGTTGTCTCTCGCGTTGTCTCTTACTTGCAGAGTAGCCAAGAGCAGCTCGTAACTGTCAGCCGTCAAACGCGAGAGTTCTGGGAACTCGAAGGGCAAGCGCTGCGCCTTAATCGAAATCTTGCGGCCAACAAACTACAGGCTTTTCTAAGGATGGCTCAACGGGTTGACGAGCGAGATCCGGCTAATCCTATTGCATCACTTCAGGTTTCTGCGCTCTCAGAGACCTTAGGCCAGATGCTAGACCTACCCACAATCAAGTTGAGACGATTACGTCTTGCGGGCCTGCTGTTCCGTGTCGGTCTATCTGAGGCTCCTGCCGAGGTGTTTACGCATCTTTCTAGTGACTTGAAGGACTCGACCAAAGATCTCTGGCGTGGACGCACGATTCTCGGTGCACAACTACTGGGTGCAATGCCAGAATTAGAACCCATTGCTAAGATTATTCGCCATCAGCGTGAACATTGGGATGGTAGTGGTCGTCCAGACGGTCTTCAGGGGGAAGAGATTCCGATTGAAGCAAGGATTTTGGGTCTGGTTGCTCGGTTTCAAGAGCTGACGCAGGCTAGAAGCAGCCGGTCAGCCTTGAGCCTCAGCGAAGCCTTGGATAAATGCCAAGTACACAGCGGTGATCGTTACGAGCCTTCTTTAGTGGAAACCCTCGGGAACGTTGTACGCTTAACTGAAATGGGGCTAATGCAGCTCCCCAGCCAGCCAAGCCAGGTTCCGAAGGTTTGGCTCGAAGATATGTCTAACGCTGAACCCTCTACTTCTGAAACAGCTTTATGAATACATCCATTAACGTAGAGGCGATCCGGAAGGGTACGCTCAAAGATTTGGTTCATGCTTTCCTCGCGGGCGCTGATTTAGCCGGGGCCCAGCTATCGCAGGCAAATCTTTCACAGGCAAATCTTGCTGGGGCGGCATTAAGTGGCGCAAACCTACAGCAGGCAACAGCACGAGCCAACTTCCGAGGTGCTGATTTGGCCGGGGCAGACCTCAGAGATGCAGACTTTCGCAATGCAGACCTACGGGGTGCATCACTTTTAGAAGCCAACATCAGGCAAACGAGCTTTGCCGGCGCATTTATGGCCGGTGCTGTTTTGAGCCAACTGGACTTAGCAGATACGGATCTACGGGGGGCCGATTTGCGAGGGGCAACGTTAACGGGTGCCATCCTGCATCGTGCTGACCTCAGTAATGCAAACCTAGCGGGGGCCGATCTTTCCCAGGCAAACCTAGAGGAAGCCAATCTTAGCGGCGCAGTCCTGCGGGGTGCTAATTTGTCGCAGGCAAACCTGCTGTGTGCCCAAATTGACCATGCAGCTTTGCAGGGCACAATTCTGGACGACACCTGCGTTGAAGGTACGGCTCTGAAGGAGTTTTAAGCTCTCCAGGTCAGGCTCTATCGGCAACAGGGGTGATTCTCACCTTAGAAGTCGGCGAATGATCGTTGGACAAGACTTTGCGATCGCAACATCTATTGTCCCTCAACATATTTAACTGCAGCGATCAGTGCCTCTAGCATAAC
Source organism: Acaryochloris thomasi RCC1774 (assembly GCF_003231495.1). Classification (NCBI taxonomy): domain Bacteria; kingdom Bacillati; phylum Cyanobacteriota; class Cyanophyceae; order Acaryochloridales; family Acaryochloridaceae; genus Acaryochloris; species Acaryochloris thomasi. Next base: position 113,291 of record NZ_PQWO01000006.1, on the reverse strand, counting down.
GCCATAGCTCTGGTCAGCAGGTCGCTCTAACGTCATCAAACCTGACTGCTCCACGGAGATAAAACCATAGATAGCGGCATTCAGCATCCGCATCACATCAATAAGCTGCGTCTCTGTTAGGTCATAGGCACAGAGAGCTTGACGCAGAAAGTCAAGGCTGCGGTTGATAACAGTGGCGGCATCTGGGTCGTTCGGCTGGAGCTGCACATGCATCATGACCTGGTAGCGCCCAGGATAGCTTTTGGCAAAGTCCCGAATGAAAAAACCGAGCTGCTTGAGCAAGCTCAGCGTAATATCTTTACCCGCCAGTGTCTGCTCGCAATCAGAAAGGTACCGCTGCCAAATCTCGATAGCTGTCGCCTGCTGTAGATGGGTACCATTTTCTAAGTGTCTATAGATAGCAGGTGGCTTAATACCCAGACGACGCGCCACTCGACTGACTCCCAATGCAGATGCCCCCTCCTGATCGATGCATTCGACCGCTGCGTTGATGACATCCTGACGAGAAAGTGAATTTTCTTTTGTGGGGCGACCCATAATTTATTTTAGTTAATGCCGTTAACTAAATAGGTATATAATGAACTCCATTAAGTCTGCGGCATAGAGTCCCCTCATGACTGATTTAGTTTTTCGATCGGCCTGCGAGTTGGCGGGAATGATTTGCGATCGCACCCTCTCCGCCACCGAACTCCTCGACGCCTATCTGGTGCAGATTGCTCAGCACAATCCCAAACTCAACGCAATTTGTACCTTAGATGAAGACAGCGCTCGCAATAGAGCAAAGCAGGCAGATGCTGCCCTGGCAAAGGGAGAAAATTGGGGGCCACTGCACGGTGTTCCAATCACCCTCAAGGATATTTTTGAAACCGCAGGACTCAAGACCACTGCCGGTTATATGCCGCTCAAAGACTATATTCCTCAACAGGATGCCACTGTTGTTGCTCGACTGCGGGCGGCTGGAGCGATCATCATGGGCAAAAGCAATTTAGCCGAGCTGGGCGGTGATTTTCAAAGCACCAATTCTCTTTTCCCGCAGGTCAACAATCCTTGGAATTTGAACTATACTCCCGGCGGCAGCTCTGGTGGGAGTGCGGCTGCGGTGGCGGCAGGACTATCAGCCCTAGATTTTGGCAACGACATCGCTGGATCGGTACGACAGCCCGCTCATTTCTGCGGTATCTACGGGTTGAAGCCTACGGATCGACGAATTTCCACTGCCGGGACAATTCCAGAGGTGCCTGGGCTGCCGGTTTGCCTACGTCAAATGATGACGGTGGGGATCCTGGCGCGATCACTACAGGATCTCAAGCTTGGCTTTTCTCTAATTGCGGGTGCTGATTCACGTCGCCCAGAGGTGCCACCCATTCCGCTCAATTCTCCGTCAGAGAAGTCTCTGCAGTCTCTTAAACTAGCCTGGACAGAGGAGTGGCCCGAGGTTCCCATTAGTGCTGAAACACAGCAGATTCTGCAAGGCGTTCTCCGCAAACTAACGGATGCAGGCATCCGGATGGAGGAACCGGCTTCCTTTGACTTTTCAAAAATGTTTGAACTCTATGGACGGATGGCGGCCTACGTCAATAAATACGCCCAGCCGGTGAATCGCCACACGATTCGCCATAGCGTAAAGCTGTTGTGGCGGACAGCTACCCAGGGAGATAAGGAGCTGCGACGGTTAGGAAACTTCAGTCGCTTTTTGCCTGAGTTACTCAACCCCAGCCTAAAGGGATATTTTGAAACCCTGACAGAACGCGATCGCTTCACGGCTCACATCGATTCGATTCTTGAGCCGTGGGATGCTTGGCTGTGCCCGGTGGCGGTTACTCCAGCGTTTACCCATCGTCCCTCATGGACTGCGATTGATGTTGACGGTCGTGCCTATCCGCATGGGGTGGCGAATGGGGCCTATACGATGCCCTTTAATTTGAGCGGACATCCGGCGGTGGTGATTCCTGTAGGGCAAACTCTGGAAGGATTGCCTGTGGGACTGCAGATTGTTGGTAAGCGGTGGAGGGAAGGGGATCTGTTTGCGATCGCAACTCAACTCGACAGCATCATCGGAGATCGACAAACACCACAGGGATTCTAAACATTTATAGGGCAATAAGCATTGCATGACTTTCACAGATACTGTATATCTAAATAATAGATATAGTCTTATTTCCGTAGATATATCTTAGTGATAGTCTTTTGCGATCAATATGAGTACTCAAGATTTGCGTCTAACACCCAACCAGGAGATTATTCTGGCTGCACTTCAATTCAAGAGACGCTACGGGCTAGAGATATTACAGGCGATTGAGCAAAGTGGTGGTAAGCAAATTGGGTTTAACTCGCTTTATCCCAACCTCAAAAAGCTTGAGCAGAAAGGCTTTGTCAAATCTGAGTGGGGAGAAGAAGCCCCTGAAAAACATACCGGAGCAAGACGAAAGTACTACCGCATAACCGGTACAGGAGCCGAGGCTCTTGAGACCAAACAATTACTGCTAAAAAGTATCGCGCATTGGACCCCAGAACCTAAGGGAGCATGACATGAGTGCAAAGGATATTGAACGAGCAGGCGCTATCGGCAAACTCATCAGCCGTTTCCCAGAGGAATGGCTAACTTACCAGGACTGGTTGCGAGACATCACAGCTTCGTATCCAGCCTTGCAAGCCCGTTATCGAGACTGGCAAGCCACGTTAATCTTTCGCTGGCGACTGCTCTATTTTGTCATTTACGTTGGCAGCATCATTGTCATTCATCAGCTACAGCGCTTCTTGCCCCGCAGAAAAACCACTGCCCAACCTCTAGATTTGGATCAAGATAAAAACCCATTCACTAGCCAGTATTTCTTTGTCCTCCAACGGCTGGCGACGCTCTTAGCTGTGGCAGAGCTTACACTCTGCGGCGTGGCGGCTTTTACGGGTATTATGCTGGCATTTTATTATGAACCCTCTGCAATGGGGGCCCATCAATCGTTGGTTGCGATCGCAACCCAAATTTCCTGCGGCACTCTCATCCTCAGTCTGCACAACATTGCGGGCAATGGCCTAATTGTCTTAGCTCTCATTCAGATTGTAGTGATGTACTTGGGACGTCAGTTTTTGCTGCCCTGGTTCACAGCCTGGATTAGCGGATTGCTCTTGACCGTTTCAGCCATCGGCCTAAGCTGGACTGCCGTCGTTCTCAATTGGGACCAGGCAGGGTTCTGGCGCTTCAAGATTGAAATGGGGACTATCGCCTCTATTCCGCTGGTTGGCCCTGGGCTAAGAGCCTTCTTGACCGGAGGAGCCGGAATCAGCAGCCTAACGCTCCAGCACATGTATGCGCTGCATAGCTATGTACTTGCGATCGCAGCTATTTTGCTCTCCATCACTCACCTCACTGCTCTGCTCTATCAAGAACAAGCCTGGAAGTCAGAAGGATCTTGGCTCAAGCGCTGCAGTACATCGGCCCAAAATGAGTCTTCCCCTCTCTAGAAAAATCCATTCTTTGAAAATCCAGTAAACGGTTGTCTTTCAAAGCCTTACACTACAAACACTTCAGCCTCCAACAGTGCTCCAAGGTTCAAGCAAAGAGGCTTCATCAGCACTGCGGCGATAAAAGATCAAACGGGGCAGTTTTTTTTGCAGGGAAAAGTCTATCTTTGAAGGCTTATTTCTATACAAATATGAACTTATTCCTGTAAAGTTTTAAGTCTAAAATTCTTCCTTCCTGGAATCACAAAGCAGCCTCCTCTTTATAAGCCAAGAGCGACTTTATCTACAATTTGCTCCCCGAGCTATTTTCTGCCATAAATAAATATTCAATCAATCGAAACAAATAGACACCAAACAAAAAGAGCATCCAACTAAGGTCAGTTGCTAGAACACATGATCCGTATCATATTGATTCTTTCGAGGTAAAATATAAGCCTTCTCCCCAGTTTCTAGCCGACCCTTCAAAGTAATATTGGGGAGAGCTAGCGATATTGCGATGTAGAGTATGGCAGTCTTACAAAACCTAAAGCAGAAAAAGCCTTGGTGGAATCGGCCACTCATTGGCAATCAAAGCATGGTCGAACAGATATCAGCCTTCTACAAAAGCTTTCAGAAGGAAGCTGTTCCAGAGAATGCAATTCACCTATACGATCGGCATTTCAGAAATATTGAAGCATTGCTAGTTCGAGCCAACGCCATCGATCGAGACAAATTCGGAAATCAAGAGTTTCTTGCATTTGTGCGCATGAAGCGAGATCTCGCTGTAGGAAATTCGAGTTATGAGAATTTAGACGCCTATATCGACCTATTAATGGCTGGGATCAAGGCGAAAACTGCTTTCCTGGGCATTGAAAGTATTGAATTTGGGCATCACAGCACTAAACAGTCCGAGTTTTATCGGTTTATTGAATCCCTTTATCCAGCCCATTTATCGCCCATTGAATTTATCGATTCAGTACAGCAACAATATGGCCAGACAATCACCCAAATGCGGACGTCTGAAGGCAAAACAGCTTTACAGTCCTATTTCAAGCACTTGAGAGTTGTTGCAAACCATCCCCTCAGCTTTCAACTGCTATGCTCATTCAAGCAGCACCAGCTAACCGATTTCTCTATATTGAGAACAATCTCTGCCATTATTGACCAGCTCCAGAGAACTGATTTATTAGATCGCGCATACTTGAATGGCGAAGTTATCGCAAACTACGAGACCTTTGAAAAAATGGCGCAGGTTATTGCGCTACCGACCACTCTCCACAGTACAAAAGCCTACGGCATTTTACTGCAGTACGCTGCCCTAAGTGAAAAGTACAAGTTAGCTTATCCAAAATTTCAGGCTCTTGTCGTTCTTCTTGAGCAATGGTACGAGAATTATCTAGCGATTCGTCACCTGCAAGAGGAATATATGGACCGCAGGTATCGTTACCCTAAGACCTTTAAGCAGCCGATTCCTGGCCTTAAGCTCTACAAAAAGTATAAGACTTATTTTAATTGAGGCCTCAAGAGAGAACGTTGCACCCACTGAGATTCTAGGGTTTGCAGATGCTGAGCAATTTCCGATAAACACTCAGGTCCACCAAGATGGGCGATTGCTGGTCCCAACCTCAATAGATCCGCCAAGAAATCTTGGTGGCAGCGAGAGGCTAGACAGTGCAGCCGCTCACTTAGCTTAGCAGCATCGATTGGTTTCAGATTGAGTTGGGGCAGTAGTCCACTTAAAGCTTGGGCACGGAGTTTTGGATCGTCAATCTGCTCAGTTATCTGAACGTTTTCCGTTAGCAGTTCTTCAGGTACATAGGAGGCTAATGCATTAAGCACAGAAACTCTATCGATACAGCGATGGGCCACGACTTGAGTCGGCTCAAACTGTTGTGCAATCGAAGCGAAGACCGACAAATCTGGAATCTCCAGAACATGAGTCAGCGCTCTCCCCAAGAGATGCTGGGGTAGATACATCGCCAAGCCGCTAAGAGCTTGACCGCGCACAGGCAACTCTGATATTTCAGCAACTAGATCGAGCGCAGATGCCATAGATAGCTCTGGTAAGTGGGGAGCCAGATGTCGAAGTACTGTCGCACGTGATAACTCACTAGGGATTTGTCGAATGGCATCCAAGACAGTGGGCCAGAGGGTCGGTTGATGAATCGCGATCTCCCCAAGGACATTAGCTCGAACGCGTAAATCTTCAATCTGTTGAGCTGCCTGCAGTGCTTCTGGCATGAGGGTGGGCTTAACCGGCACCAGAGTACTGAGAGCTGTAGCAAGCGCTCCAGCATTCTTGAAACCTGCAGTCATTTGCAGCACCTGCGGGATAATCGAGGCTGACAGAGGAATGTTCTTGAAAACCTGGACGCGATGGTGTTCAGATTGCAGGCGCTGTATCTCCTGTAATAGCTCGGCCATAATCACGTTTGCCAGGTGTGGGGCAACCAGGCTCAAGCCCAGGGTTCGAGCGGCTTCATTTTCAATCTGACTGATCCTCGTTAATATCTCCTCACTGGTCTCAAAAGCACCGTCAGCCGCTAGGCTCGCAAGAGAATTGGCGAGTGTGAACTCATCTTCCAGATAGCTAGACAGCTCTAGCACTTCAGATTGCAAAGGTGAATGATGGATGGCTAGTGCGCTTAGAATGTCATACCGCTCCTCTGGCTCATCAACGCTTCGAGCCATCTGAATAGCGATAGGTACGAAGTGAGCAGGCAGATGGGGAGCAATAGTCGCGAGGACCTGACTCAAGACCTGAGGTTCTTGAATCAACTTCAGAGCAGCGAAGATCTTAGGCAACAGTGATATTTGGCGCTGTACCCAACAACTCAACACAGTCAGCCGGTCAATCGGGTTATTAATCTCATAGGTGAGATTAATAACCCGTGGAACAAGACTAGAAGGGAGATAGCAGCTCAGACGACAGAGGACCAGAGAACGGTAGTGCTCCGATGTCAGCTCCCCTAGGTGTTCTAATACTTGGATCAACAGTGCTTCAGACAGAACCGGGGCTAGCAAACTCAACATACGAGCGCGTGCCGATTCGTCATGAACGGACAGAACAGCAGCCAGTGCCGGGTGTTGTTCAGCATCAGATAGATGATTTACTAAGCATTCGAAAATCTCCACCTGCTTTCTTGGTGAAGAATGCTCCATGAGAGTCCAGGCTTGCTCTAATGTCCAGATTCGCTGAGTCACGAGAGCTGCTATCAATGGCGCAGGAATTTGACTAACAAGGCTATTGAGGACTGAGAGGGTTGCGGCATATCGAACCTGAAGTGCAATAGCTGCTGGCTTCTCACAACCCGGAATAGGAGCTACGTCAACGGCACCCTTGGGATCTTTATCATACGGCTGTTCCGCCAGTCGCCAAGCTCGCTGAATATCTTGTATATATGTCGGTAGATATCCATATTCGATACGATCAGCTGGTATTGACTGTGCACTGCTAATGACGTTCACAAAAATATCCATAGTGTTTGACTCTGACGACAGCACAGGTCTATGTATACAGCGACATACGGATTGATTAGGGCACGAAAGTGGCTAAAACTCACTCACGGTAAGGTTGTCCTAACTCAGCCGGATATTGCTATTTTGACCAGCGAATGCACTTTGACTTAGGCATCTATGACCTGAGTCATCAGATTCTTCAACATCCCGTGAAGAGGCGTCTTTAATCGACCCGCATCTCTTAACGGAGAAGCAGGAGCGGTCTCGCTATTGGACTGAATTGTCGTAGGTGAAGGCTGATTGAGTCGCTTAGGCCAGGGTGGTTCATTGACCTATGCAGAGGGCCGCAGTCCATATACAGCTGAGCCTCAGCCACAAGCCAAGAAGGCTTGATGAAAGTTGGTGTTCTAGGGATATTTATAGAGTGCCCATTTTGTTGCACCATCGCTGCTAATGATGATGGCTGTAGGCTCCGGTCTCTGGCTGAAAGGGACGATTCTCTAGCGTGACATCTAGCTGCAGCCGGTTCAACATCTTCTGTAGAACCGGGTCGGGTAACAGCCGTAGGCAGGTGGGAGTAATTTCAAGGGCGACATGCCGGTTCCCTAAATGATAGGCAGCCTGTAGTAATTCATGAGGACTATTGGCTCGGACAACCAAAACTGATTCAGACTTAGCCAAAATCTGCAGCACAGTTCCGTCTGCCTCAGCTTCTAGTAGATCGCCATCTCTCAACACGGTTCCCCTAGGGAGCTGGAGGTGGAGTTGAGTTCCGTCATCTGTTGCAAAGGGAAAACGCGATCGCATCCGCTCTTCTGCCGTGAGCGACAGGACTAAATCAGCCTTACGTTCTCTAGCCGATAGCCGTCGCGTGAAAACAAGAGACATTACCTACAGAACACTGAGGTAAGTCTGCTCAGAAGTCATCGGCAACACTCGCAGCTTCTGGTTTTGGAAATCTGGCTCCAATCCCAAAATTTCCATCGGCGTAACACCCAAAAGAGCATAGTTAACATTTGTGAGTTCTAGACAATCAAAGGTTCCTCGACGACCTGAAATTTCTAGATCAACATCTCGAAAAATCCAACCCTGCTGAATTCCGGCGGTTGTTTCAACACCAGTAGAGCTACCCCGAACGAGTCCCAGTGATTCAATAACGGGGGTTGGTAGGCCGAGCAATGTCGCTCCAGTATCGACCAGAACATCATTCAAAACGAATGAACGAACCTCGGCTGTAGAGATAAACCCTCGCTCAGCCATAACTTGATCAATCCGGTTTGCAACCTTGATTGTGGCAATGACTTGCCCCACTTGCTTGGCCTCAAACTTTGGTATAACTAGCGAGGTCATGCTGTAGCCTCTCTTCAGAGCCAACATTTACATTATGGCAAACCTACCTCACTTCACATTAAAGAAAGAAGGAATCTGCCTCGAACTGAAGAGAAGCTAAGGCGACTTACCCTGCAGCCCCTGCCATCGCTGGACTGAGAGCCTGCTTCAAAGCGTCAGCTTTATCTGTTTTCTCCCAAGGTAAATCAAGGTCGGCGCGACCGAAGTGACCATAGGCCGCAACATCTTGATAGAACCGTCCCCCTCGTTCCTGAGGAAGATGGGTTAAATCAAACGCCTGAATTAACCCCGCAGGCCGGAGGTCAAAATGCGTTTGCACAACCTCTAGCAGCCGTTCTTCATCCACCTTGCCAGTGCCAAAAGTTTCAATCAGAATACTGGTAGGACGAGCAACTCCGATGGCGTAGCTCACCTGCACTTCACACTTATCGGCCAACCCGGCCGCGACAATATTTTTAGCGACATAGCGACTGGCGTAGGCGGCACTGCGATCAACCTTCGTGGGATCTTTGCCGGAGAAGGCACCGCCGCCGTGGCGAGAGTAGCCGCCGTAAGTATCCACAATAATTTTGCGCCCGGTGAGTCCCGCATCTCCTTGGGGACCGCCAATCACGAACTGGCCGGTGGGATTGACAAGGTAGCGGGTATCGTCATCAGGCTTTAGATCTAGATCAGCAAAAATCGGCAGCACCACATGCTCCCAAAGATCAGCCTGGATGCGATCTCGCACTGCGCTGGGTTCACGAATCTCTTCAATTGTGGCGTCATGCTGAGTCGAAATGAGAATCGTATCAATTCCGACGGGCTGTCCATCTTCGTAAGCGACGCTCACTTGAGACTTGCCATCAGGACGTAAGTAGGGAAGCTTGCCTTGCTTGCGAACAGCCGCTAATTGGCGCGTAATGCGGTGGGCTAAGCTGATGGGCAACGGCATCAATTCTGGTGTTTCATTACAGGCATAGCCAAACATGAGCCCCTGGTCGCCTGCACCGATGGAATCAAGCTCTTCGTCGCTTTTCTGTTCGCGGGTTTCTTGCGCTGCATCGACCCCCTGGGCGATATCTGGGGACTGCTCATCAAGCGCAATTAAAACAGAACAGCTATTGGCGGCAAAGCCGTTGTCTGAGTCGGTGTAGCCAATTTCAGTGATCTTCTCACGCACTAACTTAACGAAGTTGACGTCAGCTTTGGTTGTGACTTCCCCGGTGACTAAAACTAAACCTGTGTTCACCACCGTTTCCGCTGCGACTCGGCTCATCGGATCCTGAGCGAGCAGTGCATCTAAAATTGTGTCAGAAATTTGATCGCAGACCTTATCAGGATGGCCTTCCGTGACAGATTCTGAAGTGAAGAGATAACGTTTCGACAAGGTATTCACCCTCCATGTAGGTCGAGTCAGCAGACGGCACTAAATTCAAGCGATTATAGCATCCAGATACTGCGCCACTGAGGATACCGTGACGACAATCAAGTCATTTGGTTCAGGCCACGAGCTGAAAATGCTGCCACTGGTCAATGACAGCATGGGCTTCTGGATAAGATTTAGCGTTAGGCCAGCCCCAGGTGACTTGAATACAGCCCGCCGCTTCTGCTGATTGAGCCATAATCATATCGACTTGAGCATCTCCAATCATCAGCGTTCGCTCGGGTGCAACCTTTAGTTGCGTACACAATTGCTCATAGAGTTGTGGATCAGGCTTACTGATTGTGCCCTCTACACCTTGATAGGCGTCAATGCATGTTAGCTCGTAGCAATCAATAAAATCACCAATATTTTTGGGGATATCGGCTGAAAGAATGCCGATTTTGACTTTCGCCGCAGTCAACGCCTGAAGAACCTCACGGGTTCCTGGAAACAGAGGGGTATGGTCAGCCTTACGCTTAAGATAGCTGTCAGCTTCAGCAAAGGCTGATTGAGCAATATCAAGGGCTGCGTTCCAATTTTTTCCTGTTTCTGCAATGTAGGCGGCAGCAGCGATTTCATTCTCACGCCGACTGCCCACAGCCTGCAGTCCGGCTGGATTGAGCTGTCCTTCTTCGACACCGAAGGCCAACAACAGCGGCTCCTGCACACCAGGAACCTGAGCATCGGTTAAGCGAGAGCGCTTCTGGGCCAAACTTTTAAGAAAAGATGCTACATCTGCAAGGGTTCCGTCTTTGTCAAAAATAACGGCTTCAATATCAGTAAAGCTCTGGTCTTGGCACCGAATTGTAGCCACTTGCGATCGCATCTCCGATAAACAGTCATCAGGGTCTAGCTTACCGTGAGTTCTGACTGCGCTTCAGGCAGTAAATCTTCTAGTGAGATCTGAATTCCGAAAGTTTTTAAAATTATGGCCTCAGCAGAGTCAAGGTAGGATACCCCAATAATTAAAGGACATCTTCTGCATCGGGTGGCTCTTCCGCAAGGAAATTGCACTAAATGTGACATTGTAGCTATCAATCTCACAGAGACATCACAAGACTGCACTATTTTTGCTATGCAACCCAATAACATTCAGCTCCAGCGGCTGTTTGAGATTCTTCAATATCGGCTACCTCAGCAATGGAAAGCGAGATTCATAGACGTTTTGCCAGGGGGGGAACTAGTCGTTATATTTGAGCAAGGGACAAACCCCGAATGGCGTTACTGGTACACCATTTACTCTGACGGTGAATTTTTAGAGAGGCAGTTCTATGTCTGAAGCCATCAACTATACACATCTGTCCGAGAAAGAATTCTGGGAAATGCTTGAGGAAGGATATTGCCACCAAGATCCGCTGTTCTATGAAGAATTCAAGCGTCGCGCTGCAGAGGGTAGACGCTACGACCCCAGTACCGACCCCCAGGCTTGGGAAAAAAGCAATGCTGCGATGATCGCTTTTATGGATCGAGTGGGCTTACCTCATTCGTCTTGAAACAGTCGTAAAAAGCCATAACTAGGAATAGAGTCAAAATTTACGTAAGCTTCCTAGAGCACTTTTTGTAGATCGGCATCAGTCTGATGCAAAAAAAAGACCTTCAGTATTGAGGGTCTTTGAGTTAGCGAATCATTTGAAGCAGCGCAGACCAGAAGAATCTTGCATCCTAATCTGCACTACGCAAAGCATTAAACGTCATAGACACGGCAGGCATCATTTTCAGCGTGTAGCCCGCAATACTGATCCCAATATTCAACCTTAGGATCGCTGTTAGCCTGCTTCTCTAGCGCAACTGGGTTGGACTTTTCGGTTGCTTGATTAATACGAGTGGCCATAATATTTACCTGAACTCAATATCTATCTGTTAAACAAATAGCAGGGACAGACAACATGCACACCAAGAGCAATGAATCAGTTGTGAGCCTTTCAAACACTGAAGATGTGCAACTTCTCTAACCTCAGTGTTTTTAGAATAAAGGTCCTGCCTGAGGCGAAAATGAACCTAGCATTGGAGATTTGATCTTGGCTTCATGAAGCCCGTCCGCCATCACAGCACTTCACGACTGGCTCGGTACAGATCTTTCCAGCCTTCTCGTTCTTTGACGACGGTTTCAAGGTACTCTTTCCAGACCACTTGGTCCTGCACCGGGTCTTTGACTACGGCACCAACCAAACCGGCCATCATATCGCTGGCCTGCAATGCGCCATCGCCAAAGTGGACCGCCAGAGCCACACCACTATTGACCACTGAAATGGCCTCTGCGGGGCTGAGGGTGCTGCTGGGAGACTTAAGCTTCGTCTTACCGTCTTCGGTGGCACCGTTCCGTAGTTCTCTGAAGATCGTGACCACCCGCCGAATTTCTTCTAATGCTGGAGCTTCTGGCGGTAAATCAAGAGCTTTCCCCAGCGATGCCACTCGCTGCTGAACGATATTGACTTCTTCGGCGGCGGTGCCGGGAACGGGCAAGATAACGGTGTTAAAGCGACGCTTGAGGGCGCTGGATAAATCATTGACGCCTTTGTCGCGGTTGTTGGCGGTGGCGATTACATTGAAGCCCTGATTCCCTTGGACTTCGGTGCCTAGTTCAGGGATGGGGAGGGCCTTCTCCGACAGAACAGTAATCAGCGTGTCCTGCACTTCGGCAGGGATGCGGGTCAGCTCTTCGACCCTGGCGATCTTGCCTAGCTCCATTGCGTTCATCAAGGGGCTGGGAACCACGGCGGCAGGCGATGGGCCTTTGGCAAGCAGTTGAGCATAGTTCCAGCCGTAGCGGATTGCTTCTTCGCTGGTGCCTGCGGTGCCTTGAATTAACAGTGTGGAGTCGCCTGTTATCGCTGCCGCTAAGTGCTCAGAGACCCAGGATTTAGCGGTGCCGGGGACGCCGTACAAAAGAAGGGCGCGGTCGGTGGTTAGAGTTGCGATCGCAATCTCCATCAGCCTCCGATTACCAATGTATTTCGGACTCACCTCAAACCCATTCTCTAAGGTTCCGCCCAGCAGATAAGTTGCCACCGCCCAGGGGGAAAGCTTCCAGTTTGGCGGTCGCTGGCGCGTATCGGCCTTCGCTAGCTCTTCAAGTTCATGGGCAAACTGCTGTTCAGCATGTTGGCGTAAAACCGCATCGGTGGCTTGCTTTTTGGTTTTGGCGGGCATCGTGGATTTAGTCTCCGGTCAAGAATCAGGATGGGCAAAGGCTTGTTGAACGGCAAAGCGGAAGTTAATGATCTCTAGCCAGTCATCGATAATCTCCCGGCGGTAGGCATGGATATCGTCAGCTTCCAGAGCCGCCTTCAGCAGGTCAGACTCAGTGACCACCTGCGGGTCAAGGTAGTAGGCCAGATCGCTAATGTAGGCACGCAACTGATAAGGATAATCCTTCGCCTGAGATGATGACTGCATCTCAATAAAATCAGCCTGTAAGCCAGCAAACAGGAAGCGACTAAAGCCCAGTGTGGGAGAGTGGTCAGACCGAGCAATCGTAGCGACGGTTGTTCGCCAAACTTCGCGCTTGGCCGAAGACCAAAGCTGATTGAGCCACTGCACCATCAAGGCTTCCCGTTCTGAGATCGGCAGGATGGCTAACAGATCGGTCAAGTCTTGCTCTACGGTGGTCTCCTGAGTGAGAGCGTGATGAATGAGCGATTGGCCCCATTGAGCATTGTTCTGCCGTTGGGCTGCAATCTCCCATCCCTTGAGTAATCCAGCCTGCCATTTGTGTTGACCCGCCGCCTGAATCAATTGCTCCACAGGGGCTTGATCTGACCAGAACTGGAGCGGCACTGCGCCGATAAGCTGCATCAAAAGGCTGGCTCGCTGCCCCAATCGGTACATTTTAGTGGCAACAATGCCGTCCCGAATCGCTGCAGGGTCAGGATCTTCAGGGAGTTTGATTTTTAGCGTTAGATCTTCGGCAGATGATTGAATATCGATGAGCGGTTTGATGCGCTCGATCATCCTTTGGCAAAGCTGAGAATCGGGTAGACGAGTGAGTAAGGCGGCGGCGACAGTCCGCACGTCTTTACTGCGATCGTCGAGAGCAGCTTCTAAAAATGGCTCATCTTCTGGGCTAAGACCCGTGAAGAACAGCTTCAGGAATTCAGTGCGATCCTTGGCTTTCTCCTGCTTCCAGGATAATTCTAAAAGGGTTTGTCCTTGGATAGGTGACGTTTCTCTCAACGTGCGGAGAACCGTGAGTCGAGTAGCAAGGGTGCCGGTGTCCCAACTTTCTTGCAGGGTTTCTAGATCTGCGACGGCAACCTCTTCACTGACGTAGCGCCAGTCTGGGTTATGAGCCGCCAGCCAACGTCCCCGCTTGCCGATCACCGATTGAATCGCATCTCGAAGATGAGACTGCTGGCGTCCAAGATTCAGCAGTGATGGCAGATGCTCTTCTGGAATGCGCTGTCCTGCTGTGTGCAAATACGCCAGAAATTCGGGCAAGATTCGCTGACGAGGACCGTTGAGGATTTGCTGTAGGTGCTGGCGACTGAGGCTGCTACAGCGCGGTAAGACTTCTGGGCCACAGGGTTCTGGTATCGGCCCACTGTGCTTGGCGGCTTGAATACCGGCTTGGGTATAGGTTGCGATCGCACCTCCCATACTCAGCATCAAACCTTCAGCATCACTGGCATCGAGCTTTTCCAAAAACTGCCCCAATGCCCCGTCAAAACCAGACAGGTCAGGGGTTGGGCGATCGGTTCCCATCAAAGCCGTGGCCACTAACGTTTCCCAGGGTCCAGTCATTGCGCCCCCAATGCCATAAAGCGATCTTCAGCCCACACGCTCAAAGGAAATAACGTTTGTCCATTCCACTCCCCCATGAGCGTAAGGGGATGTCCACCACTGAAGGCGAGCATTTCCCATTGTTTGGTGAAGGACGAGCTCACGGAAAGCTGATGCCCATCGAGATCTCGTAGATATAATTCAGAGTCCTGGAGACAAGGGACAACATCTTGCAACAGCAACGGGAACTCTAGCAACCAAGGGTTTTGAGCCATCGCACTGCCGTAGGCCGTCATCGCGTCGGCAACGGTAGCACCGTGCCCCGTCGAAAAGGATTTTGCTTCACCGCGATTTTGTACCAGCGCTCGTAAAGGATACAGTCCCGGATAAAAAACCAGATCGGCCTTTAGCGCCGTACCTGGAATCAAGCTGACATCTATGGGATTGGAGCCATAGGCAAAGCTGAGGATTAAGGCAGATCGCCCCTGACTCCCCTGTAGCCAAACTCGCTGCACCCTCAAGTTATCTTCTTCAAAGGTTCGTAGCCCCAGGACTGACCAGGTATCGCGAACAGTTTCAATGCCTGATTTGGGTTGTTTTGCAGTCGCTAGCAGCTCCTCTTGTTTTTGAGTCCAGCCGAGTTGCGATCGCAACTCTTCCACAACAACCTCGGGCAAAGTCTCTTGCCGCTGATAGCCCTGAATCAAGAGATGTAGTTGACCGAGTTCCGCCAACAATCGACTGGGCCAACTGGTACTGCCGTGGGGCAGGCTTGCCATCTCTCGCAGGCGGCGGGCAAGCGCTGGGGCTTGGGCATCTACCATTCGGGCTGCAGGCTGATCCCAAAAACTGTAGGGCTGACTCTGAGCGGTTGCGAGCCCTTGACGAATTAGGTCTCGCAACCACAGATCAAGATCAACGAGTCCCGCCTGGATCTTTGCTTCTCGCTTTTCCGCTCGCTTGGCTCGGGCAGCGGGGTCGGTAAGAGTAGCAGTTTGTTTTTCTTGTTTCTTTTGGGTGGTTTGAGATCTTTTCCCTAACCACTCTTGCACCCAGTCGGGGGGACTATGCTCTGTAAAGGAGTCCACTTGTCCTGCCAGTAACAGAAAGAGAGCCAAGGCGTGTTTGCAAGGGAACTTTCGACTCGGGCAGCTACAGCGGAAGGCGGGTTCTGTCAGGTCAATTTGGGTACGGTAGGGCTTCTTGCCGCTGCCTTTGCATTCGCCCCAGGTGACATTGTCAGTGCAGCCAAGGGTTTGCCATTTGCTGAGATTAGCAAGACTCTTACCGTTTTTGGTCGAGTTTGCATCTGGAGAAAGCGCAAGGACTTGTTCAGTTGTCCAGGTGATCGGCATTAAGGCAAAATTAATGAGCTAACTTACAACCAGTATGCCTTGAGGGTTATAGAACGACTACACATCAATGCATAGCGAGTTGTGTGGCATCGCCTAATTTAGACATTATCTGGCTTGATGTTGAAAGATCGAAGTATTCATGAACATTGATCAACAACTCATCGATGAAATCAAAAGTCAAATGGAAGATGACATTCTCTATTTTGGCTGGATGGTACAGATCGCGAGATTACAGAACCCAGCTCGAATCGAGTCAGACAGTATCAATGCTGTCATTGAGGCCGTAGTCAAACTCCACAGCGATGGAACAATCGTGGTAGGTAAAACCTACGAATCAAATGGAATGGTTCTAATTGATGCATGGTCCGTAGCAAACAAGGATCTGCGAACGCAAATCGAGTCAGAAGTGGCAAGCCATGATAGCTCAGGTGATCAATCATTCTGTTTCTGGATACAACTAGCAGAACACTACACCAGCTAGCAAGATGAACCGATTAGAACCCGATCGCCCGAAGTAACAATCAAAATCTCGGATCCAGACTGGGAGAATAAAACTGATGAGGCACTGAAGCAGGCACTCGGTATCGATCAACACTCAGGACAGCGAACGTAACGTCGCCTAGCCACGCACAAGACTCTCATTTTAAGCCCCACAATAGCTCTTTAAATATTTTGGTGCGCACCTCTGACGCCAGCCCTGCTCTCTATATACAGAGATAGTTGAGCCACGTTTAAGCGAGACCGATCTCAGATTGAGCTTGGATCTACGCCCATTTCCTGCAGACGCTTAGCTAAACGTTCCGCTCGATCATGCTCTTGATCAGCCCGCTGACGTTCTTGGTCCCGCTGACTGGCCAACTCAACGGGCGTCAGGAATCTCTCTCCGTTGGGTGTATAGACTTCCAATGCCTCTGGTGTAATCTCAAAATGAATCCCTAAACGAGGACTGGTCCAGCCCTGCATCTGTACGATTTCTGTCAAAGTATTTTCTTTGCGAATTGCACCCATGAGTTCATTTTTCTCTGGGTCGTACACGTAATACTCTTCTACCCCAAACTCTTGATAGAACAAGAGCTTACGAGTCATCTCTTTGACAGTATTGCTGTAGGAATAAATCTCAAACACCACCTGAGGCGGCATATCCATTTCTTCCCATTGTTCATAAGCGCGGCGCTCACCCTTGGGCCGACCAAAAACCACCATCGTATCTGGCGCTTGGCAACGCTCATGATCGCCTTCTACGGGATACCATAAAAGATCTCCGGCAATAAAGACGTCAGATTGCTGGGCGAACAGAATCTCTAAATTTTCCTTGAGCGTGACAATCCAGCGAAACTGGAGGGTGCTATCGGCCATCAGTTGCCCATCACTCACGGGAGAGTCCACCTCACTCGAATATAAGTATTGGGGGTTGCGACACCATTGCGAATTGATCCCCATGCGTTGTCCACACCCTAGCATGGTTAGATATTCAGAAAAGTCAGATCACCTTCTAAGAATATCTTTCGCTGATCGCAGCCCCCGTTCTTAATATCGCGCTGATGCTAATTAATATTCAACATCAGCAGGAATCAAGCCTAGGTCAGAATCGGCTGTTTGATAGGTTCCAGGCACATAGGAATCTGTGGGATAAGCACACATGACCTGCTGATTGGGCAACAAGATAACAACATTGCCCGGTTCACAAGAAGCCTGACTCAAATCGTTGTAAGAGAGAATATCTGGTCCCTGATTGTACAGAGTGCCAGCTGATTGATAGGGAGAGTTACCAGAGCTGACGTTTCCCTGTACCAACCCAACCACTAACCGAGGCAGGAGTCTCGCCAACACATCGTCCCAAACATATCCACGCTGCCGCCAGTAGTCGCGCTCGTGCCAATAGCCCGACTCTCTCCAGTAATCGCGATTGCCCCAGTAGTCACGGTTGCGCCAAGTGGCGTCCCTCCAATAATCGCGATTATAGTTGCTGACGTAGTTGCGGTAGATTCTACGCTGTCGAGCTTCAATGCGATCTAGCCGACGTTCCTGTTCAATTCGTCTCTGTTGTTTTAGCCATCTCTGGTGATAGCGCCTACGCTTTCGCTGCCACGCTAATCGCTGCTGAGTAAGCTGGCGATCATAATGGTCTTGCTTATATTTGCGATACGCAAGCTGCTTCCGTCGTTGGGCCTGCAAGCGCTTGTAATGCCTGTGGGCCTTATGCTTTCGCTGCTGCTTCCAAAGAGCATCCTGGTGTTGCTTTTGAATCGCCCGTTGTTTATATGCACGCTCAGGCTGAAGCTGCTTCCGATTTTTGTTGTTTTTCTTGATTGTCTGTAGCTTCCGTTGGCGTGCCTGCTGCACCTTAATACCTTTGCGCTTGGGTCGGCGTTTAACGGTATTAAGCGGCTGTTTCTTCTGGACCGCCTTTAACTTCTGCTGACGCTCAATCGCGTTTTGCTTCTGCTTTTTTTGCAGCTCTATGGCCTTCTTTTTTTGAATCGCCTTTAGCTTTCGCTGGCGTTCAGCTACATTTTGCTGCTGCCGACGCTTTTGAGCCGCCTTTAGCTTCCGCTGACGCTCAATCGCGTTTTGCTTCTGCTTTTTTTGCAGCTCTATAGTCTTCTGTCTTTGAGCCGCCTTTAACTTTTGCTGGCGTTGAGCTGCATTTTGCTGCTGCCGCCGCTTCTGGACCGCCTTTAGCTTCCGCTGACGCTCAATCGCGTTTTGCTTCTGTTTTTTTTGCAGCTCTATGGCTTTCTTTTTTTGAATCGCCTTTAACTTTTGCTGGCGTTCAGCTACATTTTGCTGCTGTCGTCGCTTTTGAATTGCCTTTAGCTTCCGCTGACGTTCTGCAGCATTTTGTTGCTGTCTACGGTTTTGCGCTGCTTGGCGCTTGGACTGGCGTTGACTCGCATTCTGTTGTCGTCTTTGCCGAGATTGCTGCTTGCGTGCATTGGCCTTCTTTTGACGCTGCCGTCGGAGCTTCTCTGCTCTTCGCTTCTTCTGTTCAGGTGAAAGCTTTTTAGTGGCCTGTGCCACCACTAGCGAAGCTTTTTCCTCTTGGTTTTCAAGACTTTGAGGAGAAAGACTAGCTTTAGCTGGGGAAATGGCGCTAATGACTCCAAATCCGATAATGAGTGCGGTTGTTCTTACAAGGTTGGGTTTCATGGGTTCTTTCTCCAACAGTCGGGTTAGAGACGATAGACCAAAGCTGGCTTTGTAGGTGTCTTGGTCAACTTGCCTGTGCACGCAAGACTCTTACTTGTCTCATTTCCAAGCTTAATCACGCTCACCCAGCATGTCAGTCCAATCACCCCGTCAAAGTAGGGGCAAAATTAGGGACTCGGGGAATATGACAAGTGGAAATTCATAGAATTTAGTAGAACAAACGCCTGAGCTTTTTAGACAGAGACTTTGATGTTATTTCTGCCTCTTCTCTTTCCCTATTAGCCAAAGAAGACTGGATTCAAAAGTGATTTGAAGACAGAATGCGGGAACTATATAGCAGTAGATGTCCTCAATTTGTCCGGTTTTTAATCCTTGCTATGGGTATTCTGATTATTCTTGTTGTTTTTGCGGCAGTGTTGATCATGATTGTGATCAACGCTTACAACCGTTTGGTGACACTGCGGAATCGCTACCAAAACGCCTATGCCCAAATTGATGTCCAGCTTAGACGTCGCTATGACCTAATTCCTAACCTCGTGGAAACGGTTAAGGGATACATGAAGCATGAGCGGGAGACGCTAGAGGCTGTCATTCAGGCCCGCAATTCAGCCATGAGCGCGAGTCGTCAGGCGGCTCAGGCACCCGGTGATCCGCAGGCAATGGCGCAGCTAGGGGCTGCAGAGGCGGCGTTAGGCGGTACGCTAGGCAAGCTCTTTGCCCTTTCAGAAGCCTACCCTGATCTAAAGGCGGAGAAATCGATGTCTGAACTCTCAGAGGAGTTACGCTCGACGGAAAATCGCATTTCCTTCGCGCGACAGGCTTTTAATGACGGCGTGACACTCTACAACACACAGCGCGAAGTGTTCCCAAGTAGTCTGATTGCGAACACCTTTAACTTTCAGGCGGCTCAGCTGCTAGATATCGCTACGCCAGAAATGCAGAACGCACCTCAAATTTCGTTCTAAGCCCCCATGAATTTCTTCGAGAACCAAGACCAGGCTCGCCGCATTACCCAGCGGCTATTGGTGCTGTATATCTTTGCGATATTAGCGATGATTGCGGCTCTTTACCTGGCGATTATTGCCATATTTAAGCTAGCGCTATGGTCACCACTCGTTCTTAGCATTGTCTCCTGCGGGGTGATCGGGATGATTGGCTTTGGCAGTCTTAAGAAGACTTTGGAGCTACGGCAGGGTGGTCAGGTTGTCGCTGAGGGTTTGGGAGGCGTCTTGGTTCTACCGCGTACGACTGACCCCGGCGAGCAAAAGTTACTGCACGTCGTTGAAGAGATGGCGATCGCATCGGGTATATCAGTACCGTCGGTCTATCTTTTGCACAGAGAGCGGGGTATCAATGCCTTTGCGGCAGGCAAAACCGTCAATGATGCTGTAATTGGCGTGACGCGGGGTTGCGTAGACGAACTCTCCCGAGATGAGCTACAGGGCGTCATTGCCCATGAGTTTAGCCATATTCTCAATGGA
The DNA here is from genome assembly GCF_003231495.1 of Acaryochloris thomasi RCC1774. Taxonomy (NCBI): domain Bacteria; kingdom Bacillati; phylum Cyanobacteriota; class Cyanophyceae; order Acaryochloridales; family Acaryochloridaceae; genus Acaryochloris; species Acaryochloris thomasi. The sequence goes on along the minus strand of NZ_PQWO01000006.1, from coordinate 92,934 downwards.
GACATGCGTCTAAATATCAGGCTCATGGGCATTCTGCATGGCATTCTGATCATCTATCTGAGTGGTCGGGTGCTGCTACGAGCCGAAAGTTACTCCAGCCATTCTAAAAATGCAGGTGGAATGTTGGGATTCGCGCTGATGGCAGTGGGCAGCATTGGGCTACTGATGGGCCGCTTGATTAAGAGTGCGGTTTCCCGTCAGCGCGAATTCTTAGCAGATGCTTCTGCCGTCCAGTTCACCCGAGATCCCCAGGGAATTGGTAATGCTCTGCTCAAAATCAGTGACTCTACCTCTCGATTAAGGTCGCCTCAGGCGGAAGCTGCGAGCCATATGTTCTTTAGTAACTCTGTGGGTCGTGTCTCGCTGTCTGAGATGTTGGCAACGCATCCTCCTCTAGACATTCGCATTCAACGATTAGGGATAGCGGTCGAGACGCCATCCCGTCGCAGATCAGCTCCATCTTCTACCCAGGCAGCAGTCGCTTCAGAGGCAGTTATGGGCTTTCAGCAGGGGCAGCCTGCAATCAAGATGGCACCAGAGCAGGTGGTAGAGCAGGTCGGGACGGCAGCGCCAGAGCATTTGGCCTATACTCAATCGCTCTTAGAAAAACTCCCCCGCAACCTCAAGAAAGCTGTGAAGTACCAGCATCTCTCAGCGGCTATTGTTTATGCCCTGCTGCTAGATGAAGACAGTGCGGTGCGTGAGCAGCAGCTCCAGGGACTACGACAAACTGAGCCTGCAGATGTGGTGAAAGCTGTGACTGAGTATGGGGATGCGATCGCAACTCTAGATCCCAGAACCCACCTGCCCCTAATTGAACTCACGATCCCAGCCCTTCGCCGCAGCACAAACTCAGAGTGGACAAAATTTTGCCAACAGGTCCAGCAGCTCACGCAGGCCGACGGTCATCTTTCTTTATCAGAGAGCGTCCTGCAGATCATTTTAGAGCGACGACTCCAGCCTCACTTCGGTGCAGCTCCCGATTCGTCCGTTCTCTACACCACCCTCGATCAAATTTGGGCAGATAGCGTCACCGTGCTTTCCCACCTAGCCAGCGCCGGTCATGACATTCCCGATACCTGTACCTATGCCCTCCGCTGTGGTTTGTTCCGACTCCCCGGTGCCAATCAGCACACTATCCCTGATCAGCTCAAGCCCAACAACTTTAGGCAATTTATTGAAAGCCTCAAGCGGCTAGCCCACACCACACCACAACTGAAAAAAGCCTTAGTGGATGCCTGTTCCTATACCGTGATGCTAGACGGAACCGTCACCGTAGAAGAAGCAGAGCTACTGCGAGGGACTGTGATTGCCCTCGGCTGCCCTATTCCACCCTTCTTAAACGCCGCCATTCGCTAGCGTATCGCTAACTCCCTCCAGACTCAGGGGGCTGGGGGGGCGAATGCAGAGTGGTCTGGAACTTCTCTCGTGTACGCTCAGAAATTTTTGTTTGCCAAAATATCAATAATCTCTCGACGGCCTGCTCCCAACTGTATGGGATGACATGATCTTTGCCAGCGGCTCCCATCGCCTGCCGAACAGTCATATTCTCAATCAGAAACCGAAGCTTTTGCACAAAGTCTTCTGGGTCCTGTGGATTGAACAAGAAACCTGTTTGACCATCGTAGATATAGTCAACAACGCCGCCTGCTCGGGGTGCCAGTATCGGGATTCCAGATGCACTCGCCTCTAGAACCGTTAACCCCGTCGTTTCTTTCGCTGAGGCAGTCACGTGGATATCGCTATTCGCCAGTAGTGCAGGCATCTGCTGGGGTGGAATGCGCCCCAGAAGATGAACGTGAGTGAAAAGTGAGCCTAAATCCTGTTCAAGAGATTCTCTAAGTGGACCGTCGCCGACAATGATTAGGGAAACATCAGCAGGATTCACTGCCTTGATTAGCTGTCGAGCGGCGTGGCAGGTAAAGCCCCAGCCTTTATCCGGTGTGAGGCGACCCACGAATACCAGCCTGACGGTGTTTTCAAGATTCTTGAGCCCATAGGTTTGCTCAAAAAAATGAGGCTGACGTTGAACGGCCCAAAAGCTAGGAGCATCGAACCCTAAAAAATCATCCTGCACCGCATTGCGAATCCCCATCCGGCAGACGGCTTGGTAGGTTGTAGGGCTGGCAACCAGAGTGGCATCATAGCTGTTATATATCCAAGCGAACAGAACTTTGAAGAGTGCTTGGATACCTGCAGTAAAAATCTTAGGGCAGGTTACATAGTCATCGATGTAGTCAATATAGTGGGTATGAAAAAAGCCCACACAGGGAATATTGTGCTGGCGTGCATAGGCAATTCCTGGCTTTTTAAGCAAGCAAAAAGAGAGCCTTTCGGGTTCATCGACATGGATGATGTCAGGTGCAAAAGCCCCCAGCTCAGCGAGCACAGTTCGATAGGCTTTGGGTTTGACATCTCGCTCAAAGGCGAGGCCCAGGGCCGGATTACTTTCTAAAGGCACCACTTTCACATTGGGCAGAATTGAACCCACGTGGGTTTGCCAATCGGGATAAGTCTGCCCCAGAGCCGCGTAATCGGGAACCAGTAATAAGACAGAATGACCTTGGCGACTGAGCTGCTGTAGACGGTTTGCGATCGCAACAGATACACCATCAACAACCGGTAAAAATCCTGAACTAATGAGGGCAATTTTCATAGAAGTATTTGGAAGTCACCGTGGAAGACAGAAACTACTGCTTTTTATCCTTCAACTTTTGGGGCATCGTAATCGTGAAAGTCGTACCGCTTCCCACAGTACTCGTAACCGTGATCAAGCCCTGAAGACTTTGCGTCACTAAGTTGTAGACCAGATGAAGCCCCAAACCACTGCCGCCTTTGTGATGAGTGGTCGTAAAAAAGGGTTCAAAAATTCGTTCCAGATTCTCTGGCTGAATACCTATACCATTGTCGCTGTAGGTGAGCAAACACTGAGCGTCTCGCTGCTGTATGTCAATGTGAATTTGCCCAGCGCGATTGTCGCAGAATCCGTGGTCGATAGAATTCACCACTAAGTTTGTAATGATCTGAGACAAGGCCCCTGGATGGCTGTGGAGCGTAAGTGTTGCATCCCCTGCAATCGTGACGGAATGAGGCGTCTGTTTCAACTGAGGATGTAGATTGCTAATCACTTCCTGCAGGTAGGGTTTCACCTTGAACGTGCGCTCTCTCAGGCTTGTTTGATCAACGGCCACTTGCTTGAAGCTCTGTACCAGGTCTCCGGCTCGCTTGAGGTTATCTAGAATGAGCTGGCTGGCGTCTGTTGCGACCTCCAAATAGTCGTGAAAAGCAGACTGAGTAAGCCGTCCCTGAGCGGTGTCCTTTGCGATCATCCGGGTTGCATTCTCCAAAGTTGAAGCCATCATGATTGCGGTTCCCACTGGCGTATTGATTTCATGGGCAACCCCTGCAACTAAATTCCCCAAAGCCGCCATTTTTGCAGATTCAACAAGCTGATTTTGGGCATCTTTCAGCGTTTCCAGAGCTTGAGACAGTTCTTTTGTCCGTGCCGCCAGCCTTCTTTCGGCCACATTCCGCTCTGTGACATCTTTCACCGCAGCCAAAAAATGGGGATTATTATTGAGATTGATAATCTCCACAGACATGAGAACGTCTCTGATCTCACCGGATTTGGCACGTAGGCGAGTTTCAAAATCATGAACAGATCCTTGAATCTGCAACCGCTCCAAGAGTTGGGAGCGCTCAGATAAATCAACCCAAAAGTCGAGTTCTAAAACGGTGTGACCTAAAATTTCTTGTCGAGAATAACCCGTTTGTATGACGAATTCCTGATTCACATCTAGAAAATGTCCTGCGGGGAGAGCGGCCAAAGACAGTGGAACAGGGCTTCTTTCAAATGCTTTAGAGAATTTCTCCTCTGATTCCTTTAAGGCTAGGGCCGTGGTCTCATACTGCTCTAGGAGATACTCCTGCACTTGATTTTTTTCTGCAAGCTGCTTTTGGAGAAATCGCAACTGCACTTGACTATTAATCCGAGCCATTAGCTCCCCCGCTCTCACAGGTTTCGTAATGTAATCGACCCCACCCAGGGCAAACCCTTTGACAATATCGACGGCTTCATCCAACACCGTGAGAAAAATGACGGGTACCTCGCGGGTGCGCGCGTCGGCCTTGAGCTGTCTGCAGACTTCATAGCCATCCATCCCCGGCATTTTGATATCAAGCAAAATCAAATCAGGGGGGACAAGCTGGGCTGCGGTCAAGGCCAAAGCCCCCTCGGCAACAGGGCGAACACCATACCCCTGATCGGTGAGGAGCTTCATCAGCAGCCGCAGATTGGCCGGAGTATCATCAACCACCAGAATATCTGCGGTAGGCACAGGAACCGTCATTGCTCCTCCTTCACGGCTTGAATCGCCTGCAAAATCTGTGTGTATTGGAAGTTATGGACGGTTCGGGTGAGTCGGTCGGCGAGCGCCTTGTCTTGCTCATGAATATTGCCAATCAGCGCTAGGAGCTGATCCCACTGCAGACGAAGCGTTGCAGCTTCTAATTCCGCCAAAAGCTGCGGCGATAGCTGGGCTAAGGAACCGTTCAATTGACCGTCAGGAGTGTCAAGTGATGGCCCATCGTCGTAGATTTCGTCATCATATATATAGCGCACCCCAATATGCTGGCCCATCGCTTCAAGAACCTGGGCCTCATGAAAAGGCTTTTGAATAAAGTCATCGCATCCAGCGGCGTAGGCTGCGGCCTGATCTTCTGGCAAGTTGCTGGCTGAGAGCACAATAATTTTGGGGGGAGGTGCATCGGATGTCACGTCTACTCGAATGCGTCGGGTCGCTTCCAGACCATCCATCATGGGCATCCGCATATCCATCCAGATCAGGTGGGGCTGCCAGACGTGGCCAAGCTGGACGGCAACCTGACCGTTGCTTGCTTCCCGCAGCTCAAATCCCAGCGGTTCCAACAGCTTCACCAGCAGTCTACGGTTGTCGGCTTTATCATCCACCACCAGGATGCGATAGCTAGGTTGTCCAGCGGCCAGAGCCAGGATCCGTCGATCGGGGCGAATGCTCTGAACCGCAGCCGCAGCCCTGGCTTGAATATGGAAGGTTGCGATCGTGCCATGTTCGAATTGAGCATCTTCTGGCACAGCGGCCTGATTGTGACTTTCCAACGCTGGAGCACATCGACTGTTGAGCAGCATCTCTCCCCCCATTAACCGGACAAATTCACGGCTGATGGGTAAGCCTAATCCCGTTCCCTCCTGAATATCTTGACCGGATTGTGATTGAACAAAGGGTTCAAAAACTTGCTTTAGCTCATCAACCGCAATCCCCAGCCCTGTATCTTCCACTTCAAAGTGGAGGGTCAGGTTCTCTTGTAGATGGTTTGCCTGCTCTGCATGCGTTCGCAGTGTAATGCGTCCGACTTGAGTGAATTTGATCGCATTACTCAACAAATTGATGAGTATCTGGCGCAGCTTACCCTGATCGGCATGAATATATTGGGGGAGGTCGGGGGAACGGTCACACTCAAACTGGAGCTGCTTCTCTTCTGCCCGGAGTAAGAACATTGCCTGAAGGTCGTCAAGCAGGACGTGAAGATCAAAATCAACGAGATTGAGAGTCGTGCGACCGGCTTCGATCTTAGACATATCAAGCACATCGTTAATCAGATCGAGCAAATGTTCGCCGCTGCGGCTAATGATGCCCACGTTGTCCTGATGTTCTGATGACAGGGTATTGCTGCGGGTCATCAGTTGAGAAAAGCCCAAAATGGAGTTGAGGGGAGAGCGCAGCTCGTGGCTCATGTTGGCGAGAAATTCGCTCTTGGTTTTATTGGCCATTTCTGCGATTTCTTTGGCCTGCTGCAGCGCCACTTCTGCTGCATGTCTCGCTTGAGAGAGGGCGATCATCTCACCGACTCGATTGAGCAGATTGATGTCGGTGTCTTGCCAGTTTTTGATGATTTTTATCGTTTCTAAGCTGATAGAACCAACGACCTGATCGGCATGAACCATCGGTACATTGAGTAAAGCCTGAATCAACTGATGCTCAAGCTCTACTTTTTCTGACGCGGCTTCGGGTGGGAGATTGGCGACATCCTTGACCTGAAGTGTTTTGCCTTTGAGTAAGTGGTCAGCAAACCAAGGGTAGGCATCCGCATTCAAACTTTGACGTTGTGCCGAGAGTGAGGGGACGCCGTCGGCACACCATTCGTGGGTAATGCTAAGTTGATGTGAGTCAGAGAAGGCATAGATGCAGCTGCGATCGCAACCCACAAACTCACCCACCTGCTGCAGCGCAAACCCAATCGCGGTATCAAGGTCTTGATCTAATAGCGTTTGGGAGATTTCACTGAGCAAACTATCGATCGCGGCACTATGTTGCATGGCCTCTTCAGCCCGTTTGCGATCGCTAATATCTCTAACAACAGCCTGAACGACTTTTTTGCCCTCAATCTCCATTGAGGTCAGCCAGACATCTGCGGGGAATTGTGTCCCATCTTGCCGCTGGTGGAGCCATTCAAAGTTATGAGTACCTGACTGCAGAGCAGCGGCAATTGTTTCCTGTGCGCCCTGCTGTGATGAGCGACCGTCAGGTTGATAAGGGGGAGAAAAATCAACCGGACCTTTGCCACAAAAATCCTCTGTGCTGCGGCAACCAAAAATTCTGAGCGTGGCCGGATTGCAGTCAAGAAACGACTGCCCATCTAGCAGCATAACGGCATCTTGAGTCGCGTCATTCAGGGTTCGGTACTTCTGCTCTGAGCGGATCAGGTCCGCTTCAGCCTGCTTCTGAGAAGTGATATCGAAGATGGCACCATCTAAACAAAGAACCCGATCGCTATCAGGGGCGAACACCCCCTGCCCTTTTTCATAAACCCAATGGATCTCACCATCGGCATGCCGGATGCGGTATTGCAAAACATAGGGCTGGCGATCCTGGAGTGCTTGCTCAATCGAGGCTGCAACTCGCTCCAAGTCCTCCGGCACAATGATGTCACCAAAGGCTCTGGGTTGATTTTGAATAAAGTCTGAAGCCGGGTAACCGCTGATATCAACAATCGCGGCACTGATGAACAACATCGTCCAGTTCTCGTCTAGCCTGCACCGATAGACGGCACCTGGGATATTGGCAACGAGGGTTCTAAACCGCTGTTCGCTGAGCTTGCGATCGCAAACCTCCTGCTCTAGCTCCTGAGTTCGCTCCTGCACCTTGGTTTCTAAAGAGCGTGAATAGTCCTCAAGCTGAGCGTAAGACTGCTGCAGTTCTTGACTCATGTGGTTAAAAGTCTGAGCCATTACATCCAGCTCTTTGATACTGGAGCCTGAAATCATCTGCTTCAGATTGCCCAGGGCAATCTCTTGGCTGGCTTGACTCAGTCTCGACATCGCCGTGCTGATTTTTTGAGCTAAGACCACTGCTAACGCAATCACCAGTCCCAGAATCCCCAGTGACAGCAAGAGTGTCATCCGAGCGTTGTCCCGAATGGATCCGGTAAAGTCTGACTCGGGCACCACCACCACCACCAGCCAGTCCAGTCCAAAGTCATCACTGAAGGGTCGAATCTGGACCAGCTGGCGTTTGCCCCCTTTGCTGAAGCTCAGGGACTGGGTTTTCGTGACCTGGCCAAAGTCACTGAACTGCTGCTGCAGGTATTGCCCTGTCGCTTGAATTAACGGATTTCGAGTCTCATTGATCCGTCGCGGCTGGTTCTTACCGCTAAGGGGAGCCTCCTTCGCCGTACTCCCGATGAGCGTCCCCTCTCGATCCAGAACAAATGCTTCTCCTGACTCACTCACTGTCAAATTCGTTAGAAAACGATTGATATCAATTAGCGTCACGTCTGCCCCCATCACCCCCAACAGCGTTTTGCCATCCGCACTGAAGTAGGGACGGACAAAGCCGCTCCCTAGCGTATCGGGGGGATTTACAAATTCATAGACATCGGTCCACTGCGCTTTACCGGCTGCCGCAAGTTTATACCAAGGGCGTGTCCTCGGATCGAACGGAGTCGTTGGTTCCTCCTGGATAGTCTGACGGAGAGGGTCGCCAAGGTATTTTAAGGTGGTTGGTCGTTTGCCCTCCCTCCATGTCACCTGATCGCTGCTCCTTGGAGCCTGGGTTAGCATGACAAAGTCCCCAGCTTGATTGCCAAAGTAAAGAAAGGGGAGCGACTGAAAAATTTGCCCTTGATCGAAGAGGTATGGTCCCCAATCCTGTAGTTGATTAATATCTAGGTCACCTCGCTTCAGGGCGCGATCTAAAATCTCCGTCACCTGGACCGGGGCTTCGGTATAGTGCTGCAGGCGTTCTTCGATGCGATCGCCCACGCGCTGCTGAAGCTGTCCAACAAGCTGCTCGACGGCCTGCTCCCCATCCTTCCAGGCCAGATACTCCACTAAGCCCACGGTCCCCACAAGGGGCAGCACAAAACCCAAAATCAGAATCCGCCGTAGGGGAGATAGGGGAGATTTTCTAAACACTTGGGGCATTAGAAGCTGAAGGTTGCGCATCAGAAGCGGACTCGAAAATTATGAGCAGTCTTCTCTCATCGTTGGCAAGGTGAACCAAAATTCAGAGCCTGCACCAAGCTCACTATTAATGCCAATCGTGCCACAGTGGGCTTCTACAATGCAGCGACAAATATAGAGACCGATGCCTAACCCCCGGGTGGGTCGCGTACTTCCCCGCTGGTATAGCTTAAATAAATCCGGGATTTGGTTGGCGTCGATGCCCGTCCCCGTATCGGTCACGGCGCAGCGAAGTCGAGCAGGGTCAGCATCTACCGTAACCGTGACCGATACGGCAATCCCCGGCGGGTTGTATTTAATGACGTTGGCCAGCAGATTTTCAAAGACGCGCCAGATTTGATTGCGATCACCATAGACCAGAGGTAAACCTGGCTCAATTTGATAAGCTGCCGTCATTCGCTTTTTGCTGAAGCTAGGCTCCCATTCCTCTGCCAACCCCTGTAGCATTGTTTCCAGGGCAAAGGGCTGCTGCCGGAGTGCGATTCCCCAAACCTCTATTTCATGTGTTTCAATCAGTGAGTTGATCATTTTTAGCTGACGATCACACCCTGCCTTCATCCGCGTGATCACCGAGCTCGGGATCTGTATTTGAGGGGCGGAATCATCACCCGTGGTCGGCCGCTTCAGTAAGCTGCCCACGACATTCATCATTCCCGTTACCGGGTTGCGCAAGTCGTGGGTGAGAGCATGCAGGTAAATACGCAGAGCGTCTTCTGCCTTTTGCCGCTCCTGCACTTCGTGGGTGAGCTGATCATTTTTTTGCTCCAGCGCTTGGGTCCGCTCAGAAACAAGCTGCTCTAGGTTTTGATTAAAACGCTGCAGCTCAAGATTAAGCTGGGCCAGCTCATTCTGGCTCTCCTGGAGCGCCAGCAGATCGCGATAGGATCGCAGACTTGAAACCAGTGTCGTAAAGAGCTTTTGCTGCGTTAACTCTAGCTTAGTTTTATAGTCATTGATGTCATACTCCACCACCACCGACTCCTCCGGAACCTGCCCAGGCTGCCCGGTCCGCAGAATAATCCGCACAATCGAGTTTTGAGCAACCTCGCGAATATATTGAGCGACCTGCAGTCCCGCGTCCTGACTTTCCATAATCACATCGAGCAAAATCAAGGCCGTATCAGGATGTGACTGAATTAAGCTCTTGGCTTCCTGAGCTGAGTAGGCTGAGACAAAGTGTAGCGATCGGCCTTCAAAGGTAAAAAACTTGAGCGCGACCTTCGTGGCTTGATGAATGGAGACATCATCATCCACTAGCATAATTTTCCAAGCCGCCCCTGCCTGCTTACCTTCCCCCCGGTCCTGGGCGAAAACCATCGGGTCGAGATTGCCTAGTTTCAGAACAGTGCTGTTAATCATAGGGACAATTTGTTCGCTTGTACCGTTATAGATGGAGGGTTTGCGCCCCAAATAAGTCGGGCCGTCTTTGCCAAACCCTGTTTCCTGTACCCCTTCTCAAGGGAGGGTTGAGAAACGCCTCGACTGTCGTTTTTGCTTGTGCGATCGGCAGCATCAGACTAAGCCAGCCCGTAAAGCTTTCACCGCCACCTGAACGCGATCGCTCACCGCCAATTTACTCATCAGACCGCGCATATGGGACTTGACGGTGTTGGGGCTGATGTAAAGACGACCCGCAATCTCTGTGTTGTTTAACCCTTCGACCAACAGCCTCAAAACATCAAACTCTCGCTCAGTTAAGGGATGTTCAAGCTTTACGGTGGGGCTTGAACGCATCTCTTGCAGAATGGTATGGGCAATCTTAACGTCTAAGTATAAAGAACCCTGAGAAACAGATGCGATCGCAGTGAGTAACAGCTCAATCCCCCCGCCTTTCACACAGTAGGCATCTGCACCGCTAGAGAGAGCCGCAAATACCTCTTCATCAGAGGTGTGCGACGTTAGAATGACGACCTTTAAATCAGGCAGTTTTTCCTTGACGCGCTGAGTGATTTCAATACCATCTAAGCCCGGCAGTCCGAGATCCATTAAGACCAAATCAGGTCGTTTTTCCAAAATTGCCTCTACCGCCAAATAGCCATCATCAACCAGTCCCACAACTGTTAGCTCGACGTAGTCTACCAGTGCCTGTTCAAGACCAAGCTGTACCAGTGGATCATCTTCGACGATTAATACACGCCACTTAGGGAGCTGAATAGCTTTACTCATAGCAAAATACTTAGCACCTTAGAGAGCAATCAAAAAAGTAAGGAGAAGTGTACCCAGTCTCCATTTCAGAGCGAATAAAACCTCGCTAACAAAAGCCATTCAACCAAAGTGACAGATGAAGCCAGTACAGTGCTCTGACACTAACTTAACCGAAAGTATCACCCAGAAGATAGGGGCAATACCACCCACCTGGAGGAGTTAATCAACCCCAAAATTAGTGAATCATAAAGACACATGCAGTTCTTGAAAATTACTTCTTAGGAATAAATACTGAGTCGTAAGTTGACCTCACTCACGTTGACGCTTAGGAACTGTATATCAGTGCAGATTTGATAAAGACCTGTACTGATTATTCGGGGGGTATAGTTCAGGCGGTCACTTTAGCAATGCTTATTGTTTTGCTAAAGTGACCGTCCGTTTATAACGACGATTCTTTCTGTTTCCTTTTGATAGCGACCCACAATATCTACCTCTAAAGAACATGTTGGCTCTGGGAAAACCCTGCAGTTTTGGGAGAAATACCTTGCAGGTCAAAAGGATTTTTGCCACATGGATCTATCGGGAGTCGTCCTTTATGACTCAATTTTTTACAACTTGTACTTGGATGACTCTAATCTGACCATCTTGGAGTTTGCAGAACGTCATCTCTACGAGAAACGACAAAAGCTGCAGAAGCATCGATCTTTCCAGCCTAGCTAGCCCGTGGATCATCTGTTTCTCTCCCGCTGCGGTCCGTAATCGGAGATGTCGCAAGAAACCGGCTGAGACACTGCGTTTCCAGTAAAGTCCAGTCTTGGGTCGAACGAATACCACAGGGCGTGAGGGCCTTGGGAAAGAGCAAACTCGTAGGCTTTGTGCGCATCTGCTGAATCGCTTTCGTGACTGAAGCCGTGTCTGAGCGATTAACAAGCCAATCCTGACTCAGGAGATACTCGGGGGTAAAGGCAGAATGCTCAACCAAAAAGAAATCAATGCTGTATTGATCAATAATTTGCTGCACAACGGCTGGATCTGAGCTGTACTGTGCGTCCAGCAAAGCAGCAATCCGCTGCTGCACAACCCGGTGGAATTGAGGATGCAAGGCGAGGGCGAATTCATGGCCCATGAGCGTCGATCGCTGGGCAAAGGCACCCAAATTATCACTTTCTGGAGCGAGGGTGGCGACAACCGTATCGCGTGGCTGCTGGGCAAGAAAGGTGTAAAGTTCGGGTGCTTGGCCCTCAATCCAGACTTCCATTGCTAAAAAGACCGGTGGCAGGGCCGGGACAAGCAATTCAATGGCGATCAATAAACCAATGAATGTAATCAAAAGCTGCTCTCGACGGTGGAAGGGAGCCTGCGTTTGCCGTTTGTGCTGCATCCAAGACCAGCCAGCTTCTAGCAGGATCGTCAGTGCGATGCCAGCAGCGAGCGCGAGGATTACCCGGAGGCTGTGGTAGGTATATCGGCTAGGGTAGTAGAGCTTAAACAACAGTAAATGAGCCAGGATATACAGGCCGAGAGCGGCAGCAAAGGACTGGTAAATGACGGCAACATTAGGCGTCATTTTTTGAGTGAAGCGACCGATGGCGAGGAAGGGCAGCGCCAAGCCCATGAGAATACTGGCGGGAAACCAAGAAATGTTGAGGCCGCTTCTACCTTGAAACAAAAAGTAGAGGGGGTTGACGTCAAAATATTCGTGGCGTCCGTGGAGGCCAAACTCAGGCAGATCTCTCATTTGCAAAGCGGTCACGGTGGGACCGACACCCTGACTACGGAGTAGGAAAAGAATAACCAGGGCGGCGACTGAGCAACCTGCGAACCAGAAAAGATAGCGGCTCCGATCCTGCGTCAATCGGGGCCAGCGCTGTCTCCAGGTCAATAGCCGGAGGCTCAAGATCGCAACGCTGAGCAGCATTACCGGAGCGTAAAAAAGTCCCTGCAAGGCAATAATGGCAAGACAAGGGATCAGCGCGCGCTGGGTCACACAGTAGAGAAAAGTCGTGAATAGCGGATAGTAGAAAGCGCGGGGTGTGGCTGAGATCAGTTCATCATCTAGCCAAATTTGTTGATTGAGAATGAGGGTGGTCAAGAAGCCGCAGAGGTGAACCGGCAAGATTTTCAGGGCCAGTTTATAGGCAAAATATGTGGTGATCAGCGCCAAAATCAGGGGCAGAAATTTGGCCGTGAGCAGGGGTTCAATGCCGAGCTGAGCAAGTATCCAATAGAAACCTTTATAGCCAGGGGGAGCAATGGCGAGATAGTAGTTTGCGATCGCATCTCCTGCAAACACCTGCGGGTCAACAAACCGCTGCATCCACACCACATGCTGGCGGGCATCGTCTTGAACAACATATTCAGGCCCCAACATCTGGTAGCCAAGGGCAATCAAGCCAAAGTAAAGGGGAGCGATAAAACTAAGCCGGAACCAGAAGGTGCGGTTATTGGGCGTAAACAGGCGCTGGCTTCGATCAAGAAAATGCTGCCAACTAGTCATGGGACTGCCGTTCTCGGCGCGTTTTAGCCACGATGCCGTCAAAGTAGCGATGCAGCAAAGGAGAAATGAGACTGTGTAATCGCGCGAGTACCGTCATCTCTTGACCGGGAGCAATCATAAATTTTTTGTTTTTGAGACCGGAAAGAATGGTGTGGGCTACCTGTTCTGCCGTCCAAGTTTTGGCGGTGCTGCTAATGCGCTGCGTTTCTAAAGGCTTAGTCAGATTCTCTTGGGCGAGTTGGGGCGTATCGGTATCGGGGGGATAGACAATAGAGATGCCAATCCCTAAAGGTTTAAGCTCCCCTCTCAGGGATTCAGCCAGTCCCCGCAGAGCAAATTTGGTCGGGCTGTAGGCGCTGTATCCGTACAGTCCAATCAAGCCCACGCCGGAGGAAACTACGACAATGTGACCCTGACGCCGCTGTTCCATCGCCGGTAAGACAGCGCGAATGCAGTACAGCGACCCGAAATAGTTGACGGCCATCGCCTGCTCACACATTTCGAGGGATAGGTTCTGAAAGTAGTCGCAGTGGGCGATGCCAGCACAGGTAATTAATAGATCGGGCGGACCTAGGGTTGCGATCGCATCTCCAATCGCCTTCTCTACCTGGGCGCGATCTGACACATCCGCCGTGAGCGTCAAAACCTGCTGCGAGTTCTGCAGGCCCTGCCGTTCAATAGCTTGACGGGTCTCCTCTAATTTTGATGCGGTGCGGGCAATCAGCGTTAGACTCGCACCCTGCTGGGCGAGCACCGCTGCCGTGGCTCGACCAATACCGCTTGAGCCACCGGTAATAATGGCGTGGGTATCGCTGGGTAAGGGACTACTGTGCGCGACGCTCAACCTCTTTGCCCACGGCTGCGATCGTCTTCTTTAGTGAATTTTTATAGATGCCAAAAAACATCGTCTTGTTGTCTGAATCCTTGGGAACAACGGTCACCTCATGGCTGATCAGGACTTGATTCGGCGCAGGCGATGAAATCGTCCAGGTTCCCTTCAGATCTTTGACATCGCCTTCCATGACTTGAAAAGAGACCTGCTTGGGATAGCTCTCTGTAGAAGCCATCTTGACCCGAGCCTGTTTCGTAAAAGTAAGGACCCGGAAAACGTTGACCTGCTCAAAGACTTTTTGATTGCCTTCAGCGGAGATCACGCGACTTTCAGACACATTAGGCAGAAAGTTTTTAAAGTTCTCATAGTCCGTCAGCACCTTCCAAGCCATATCGGCGGGCGCCTGCACCAAGACCTCTCCCCTGTACTGCCCATTTTGACCGGTTACTGAAACTTGACCCGGCTGAACTGCGACTAACTGCTGAGCTGCAGTTGACGAAAACCGCTCACCTGATTGAGCATCGAATGGATGAGTCTTGGCCGCAAGCGCTTGACTGGCCCCTAACACTAACCCTAGTCCGAGGAGGCCAGCAGTTAGGCGTTGTCCAGTTTTTAACGAGTCGGCAATCATAGATTTAGGCATGGGGTTTGTCATTACAAACTTCTCCAATTATAGCAAGGGAATAAACGCTCTTAACAGCTATCTTCACAGGCCGTAATGCTGTCTCTGAAAGGGATAGGTCGGCAACTCAATTTTACGATACGGTTGAAACCCTGACGTCTGCCAATGGATAGAAGCACCCATCACATACTGCTCAGCAAGAGCCTTCAAAACAAGCAACCACTGCTCAGAGGGCGGCGGTAGTGGAATCTTCTGCACCTTGTTTGAGAGTCCAGAGACTTGGATCTGTTGATGGCTCAATTGGACTGTGGAAGTGCTCGCATTGTTCCCCTGTCCCTGAATCACGCCCGTGGGAGTTGTGCCTTGACTGACGGCCAGCAAATGCTTTTGCAGCTCTGAGACTGAGGCGGCAATGACAGCTAAGCGGTGGGGAAAATGAGATCGTCCGGTATTCGCGGTCCAGCACAATTCACCCAGCGAGGAAAGCTGGGGTCGATGCTTGAGAAAGTTGATATAGCGATTGATAAGCTGCTGTAGGGCAAGGGCGCTGCGGGCAGAGAGGGTGAGGAGCTGATAGGGAAGAGGAGGCACCTGGGAGATGGAGATATCGGGTGGCTCGGAGACGATCAGATGGGCATTGGTACCGTTGAAGCCAAAGGCACTCACTCCGGCAGTCCGTGGCGAGTCGGAAGAGGGCCAGGGGGTCAACTGCGTAGGTACCTGCAGCGGCTGGCTCCAGTCAAAGTGAGGGGTCGGCGTTTTGAAGTGAAGGTTGGCGGGAATCGCGCTGTGCTGCAGGGACAGAACCACCTTAATCAATCCGGCCATACCGGAGGCGGCTTCGAGATGGCCAATGTTGGTCTTGACCGATCCAACGAGGAGCGGTTCACTGCGATGCGGACCAAAGACTTCGCGCAAGGCTCCGAGTTCGATGGGGTCGCCCAGAGCAGTGCCGGTGCCGTGGGCTTCAATGTAGCTGATCTGGCTGGGGGTGAGTTTAGTGGTTGCGATCGCATCTCTAATCACCTGTTGCTGAGCCGGTCCCTTGGGCACCGTCAAACCACTGGTGCGCCCCGTATGGTTGAGCGCTGATCCTAAAATCACCGCCCGGATATTGTCGCCATCGGCAACGGCATCGCTGAGTCGCCTGAGCACTACGACACCACATCCCTCAGCCCGACCAAAACCATCCGCCGCTTGATCAAAAGACTTACAGCGCCCATCGGCGGACAACATTTGGGCCTTGGAAAAGTTGATCGTGGCCTCTGGATTGAGAATGCCATTCACCCCACCCGCAATCGCAACGCTGCACTCGTCATGACGTAGGCTTTGACAAGCCAGATGCATCGCGCTCAGCGAAGAGGAGCAGGCCGTATCAACAGACAAACTCGGTCCCGTCAGCCCTAGGAGATAAGAAATGCGACCGGAGGCCACGCTATGGGTATTGCCGGTAATTAAATAAGCATCAATATCGTCAGCATCGCGCTTGAGAAGCTGGTGCCAGTAGTCAATAGCGCTGATGCCAACAAAGACACCGACCTGACGGTCTGCCAGTGAGTCGGGCGCCAATCCCGCATTCTCTAGAGCTTCCCAACTGACTTCTAGGAGCAGTCGCTGCTGGGGGTCTAAACTCATTGCTTCTCGGGGGGAAACCCGGAAGAACTTGGCGTCGAAGTCCAAGAGATCTGAGACAAACCCACCATAACGGGTGGTCATTTTGCCAGGGCTGCCGGGATCAGGACTGTAGTAGCGATTGATATCCCATCGATCGCGGGGAATTTCTGAAATGGCATCCTTGCCACCTTGAAGGAGTTCCCAGAATTCAGAAGGATTACTGGCTCCGGGGAAGCGGCAGCCAAGACCAATAACAGCAATAGGCTGATCCCTAGCTTTTTCCAACGCCTCCACCTTGGCCTGTAAAAGTTGGATCGCCTGGAGCGCTCGTTTCGTGGGGGATAGGGATTGATCGTGAGAATCCATTTGCAGGCGGGGGGCTGGATTGCAATCATTCAAGTCTACATGGGCCGCTCACTCGCCTAACTTAGCTCAAGCCTTTCGTGATGGAATCTCTGATTTTGTAAAACCGAGGTTCGTTCTTCTAGGAAAATGGAGAATAGGGGATTCGAACCCCTGACCTCTGCGGTGCGATCGCAGCACTCTACCAGCTGAGCTAATTCCCCTAAATATACAGAGATGCCATATACAAGGATAAAAGGGTCCCGAGTTGGGACCCTAGCCAAATATTAGTACACCGAGAATGAATCGACCACTTCCTGAAAGAGAGGTTCCACTGTTTCCCAACGCGCCTCTGGAGCTGAGATATTCAGGGTGAATAGCTTACCCCGACGCACGACAACGCTCGATAGGTTATGGCGATTGCCGATGGGTAGCTCTACCTTGTAATCCAGCTTGTAATAAGTCTTGTCTTCCTCTTCGCGAGAGGCTGCTGAGACCAGAGAGGCTTTAACACCTGAATCGGGTGGAGCGATGACGGCATTCAGAATACCGTTAGCGACTGCAGTAGGGTCACCCAAATCGGTTAAGTTGCGCTCTCCAGAAACCGGACTAACGACGACGCTGACATTCTCTGTCTCTTCAATGAGATCACGATAGACAACATCAGCCCCTCCTGACACCTGCACTGACACCCAGCCATTGGGGTAGAGAAAGTTGTAGCCGTCAATGTTGTCTGAAAAACTTTTCAAACCCGCATCGGGACTGACACAGCCCGTCAGCATGAGCATGACTATTGCGATCGCAGCAATCCGTTTAAACATTTATTCCTTACCTGGTTATTGAGGGTCGTGCGTATCCGACACATATCGTATTGTCTCACCCGATGGGTGTCTCGACAGCCCAAAATTTCAGGTCAGCATAAGGATTTCCAAGAATACAGACATTCCTATTGTGATAACTATTTGAAGCCTTTGCCTCTAACGAGCATGGAGGGATTCGAACCCCCGACCCTCAGAACCGGAATCTGATGCTCTATCCATCTGAGCTACATGCCCTAAACGTGCTTTTCAGCACTAAGACAGTATACCGCCTCTTTTGGGAGACGGTATAGCCACAGAAAAAGAAGAGAGTCTTAGATTCTGCGTCCGCCGTTAGAATGCAGCTTGATTAATCTCCGTCTAAGAGATTGCCCAAGGCTCCCAGCGCCCCAATAGCCCCCAGCTCTGATCCTTCGCCACGGCGGCCACCGCGCTCCGGCGATGCGGCTAACATCCGGCCTGCCATCCGCGAGAAGGGCAAAGACTGTAGCCAGATTTTGCCCGGTCCGGTGAGATGGACTAAGAATAAGCCTTCTCCAGCAAAAAGCGCTGACTTGATACTGCCCACCTGCTCGATGGTGTAGTTCACTGAATCGGTCAGGGCCACAAGACAGCCGGTATCGACGTGGAGCGTTTCACCGGCTTTCAACTCTCGTTCAACGATAGTGCCGCCTGCATGTAAGAACGTCATGCCATTGCCCTCAAGCTTTTGCATGATGAAGCCCTCGCCGCCGAACAAGCCCGTGAGAATCTTTTTCTGAAAATGGATGCCAATCTGGACACCTTTAGCTGCACAAAGAAAGCTGTCTTTTTGACAGATCAGCCGTCCGCCATAGTCGCTGAGCTTCGCTGGGATAATGGTTCCGGGGTAGGGTGCAGCGAACGCAACGTGGGCTTTGCCTCGACCTGTGTGGGTAAAGACGGTGGTGAATAGACTCTCACCAGTGACGAGGCGCTTACCGGCTCCGACGAGCTTATCCATTAAGCCACCGCCTGCTGCTTTGTTGGAGCCGTCACCAAAGATCGTCTCAAGCTGAACCGATGCATCTTTATACATCATGGCTCCGGCTTCTGCGATCGCACTTTCCCCCGGGTCTAACTCAATCTCAACGAACTGCATATCTTCGCCGTAGAGCTTGTAGTCAATTTCATGATCCGTCCCTGGGGTCGGCGGCGGCGGAGTCGAGGGCATCGCGCGTGCGCTCGGATTAAGTTCAGGCACTTGCCCAATGGGGAGCCAGTCGGTGAATCCCTGTTTCCAGCAGTGGCCGTTGGGATTTTGTTGGGCTTGAGCAATGGCTTGCTGCTCTTCTAGAGGGCCAATCCGGTCTGCACCGTAACTGAAATACCAAGTCGTCATGTCTACACCCATTGAATCGATTGTTGGCTAGCTCTAGCTTAGTTTTTTGATCCTGAAGGCACTGTGATCCAAACCCTGTACTGAGGGCTTATTCAATCACTGCATTGCAGGACATAGACTGACATAGGAGCCTGCTTATCGCCAGGATGCCCATCAAGACCGCAGATCCACTCACTTATTTGCGTAATTTTACGGAGGTTCCGGGCGGGGAACCATGACCATCGACGCGAAAGCTACGACTTGAGCGGCAGATCTTGGTTGATGTGATCAATCTCTTGCTGCTCCATTTCATTCACTTCGCCAATATAGTTCAGCAAAATCCGCTGTAGCCGAGGATTGTAGAACTTATGGACGCTGTGATTGGGTGTAGCTTTGAACCCCCGTCGCTTTTTGTGGCGTCCCCCCGCCCCTGGATCAAATCGACGAATGCCGTTGTCAATCGCCCATTCAATCGGCGTATAGTAGCAGGCATCAAAATGGAGGCAGTCAATATCTTGAAAGGCCCCCCAGTAGCGGCCATAGAGCTGATCGCCCTTAGTTAAACAAAAGGACATGCCCACTGGCTGTTGTTGTATACCTTGTATATCGTAAGCAGCAACGAAGAGGATGCGATCGCGATAACTCTCTTCAAGCTGTTCAAAAAAGCGTTGTGTCAGATACTTGCTGCCCCACATAAACTTCTCGCAGGTATCGCGATAAAAGTGGTGCATGAGCTTATAAAGCTCTGTGGGTATCGCATCTCCAGTAAAGGTCTGGAGCTTGAGTTCGGCCTTACTAACGGCTTTACGCTCTCGTTTAATGTTGCGGCGTTGGTTGGCGTTGAAAACCCCTAGATAATCGTCAAAGCAGCCAAAGTCTTGATTCTGCCAGATATAGCTGTGGTGGAGCCAGCTTGTAAAACCGTGGCGTTCGATGACAGGACGCCACTCCGGGTCAACAAAGAGAAAATTGCAGCCGGAGAGCTGGTTGCGATCGCAAAACTGATCAATCGCCTCCACCATCAGCCCCGTTAGTAGCTCCTCATCTTCACCCGGCGCGATTAAAAACCGATAGCCCTCTGCCGGAGTGAAGGGTGTCATGCCCAAAAGCTTGGGATAGTAATTGACCCCTAACCGATGCGATAGATCCGCCCATTGATGATCGAAAACAAATTCGCCATAGCTGTGGCCCTTGATATAAAGCGGGGCCGCCGCGATCAGGTTGCGGTCTCGCCACACGGTTAGGTGATTCGGTAGCCAGCCGGTCTTCGACGTCGCACTACCGGACGTTTCTAAATTATTGAGCCACTGCCACTCCAGAAACGGAGTCGCCAGAGGCAGCGCCAGCGCATCCCATTCTGCCTGCGAAATATCACGGATCTTATCGACCCAGGCCAGAGAGAGCTGCACTTGATTGACCATTGCCAGACCCGAAAACTCTTTTTAAGGTAAATCATCTGTTCCAATAATGCAGTCAAAATTTTTTCAGACCAGAGAAAATGCCAGCGTTGTGCCAGCCTGCAACCTATAAAGCCTGATATTCCTGCACTTCCTTGATGCGGTGTTCAAAGGGGAAGGCTTGATCAAACTGCGCCTGAATAGCTTCCAAATCAGCCTTGGGGATTGAAAACCACTGCTCCCGCGATGCCCAGCGCACCACGATGATAATCTCCGCATTGTTATCGGGATTGAGCCAGACCGTTTTATCGATAAATCCTGGATAACGCTTGAGCGCTGGCGTCCAGATCTCAGCATCTTTCTGTAAATACTCCTGCCGCCGTGCCGGATCAACCTTGATTCTTAACCACTCAACAGCAATGGATGAATCAGAATTTTGGCGCGATGTAGACTGAACAACCTGAGAGCCATCTGTGCCTGGTTTCTGTTCTCCACTCACGGGCCGAGCAACGCCAACAATCATCAGCCAAATGCTGGCGGAACCCATGAGAACAAAGGATTTTCTGAGCTTTAAAGCCATAGAACTGATGCCTGTGAGAGATCTCTACTTCCTTAGTACTGTGTCAATGCTGCATAGAATCTCTTAGGAACACAGATGTCAATGTTCTACTTTGTAATGCAAGAAAATCTCCTGCTCAACCTGCTGTAGCTTCAGTAGCGTCAATTTAGGCGCATCGTCCTCTGAAAAACCTGGCCCTCCGACAGGTGTAGGCCGCTCTGCCCCACCTAAGAACAAAGGGCAAACGGTTAGATGAAATTCGTCAATCAGTCCGGCTTTTAGCAGGGCTGCCACAATTGCGCCGCCACCTAGAACCGCTAATTTCTCGACACCCAGCGCCTTAAGTTGCTTGAAAGCAGGTTGCCAATCCACCGACTGTTCTGAAGTCTCGTGGATCAGAACTTGATCAAAATGAGAGTTTTCTTGCCATTTCTGAGCGCCCTTCTGTGTCGTCAGCAGCCAACGAGGAACGGCTTGGCTAAAAAATGGCAAGTCAGAATCAATCTTGCCTGAGCGAGTGCAGACAATTTGCGCAGGCTGCTCTGATTTACCCTCTTGCTGTCGAGCCTGAATCAGTTCAGAATCCTGCACTCGCATGGCAGAGCCACCCGCTCGCATCGTGCCAGCACCGACTAAAACGGCATCAGCCGCTGCCACCTGACATTCGAGATGTTTATAGTCAGCATCCGAGCCGAAAGACGGCTGGGCATCGTCAGCGGCAATCTTGCCATCGGCACTCATGGCAAAGACAACGGTTGCGTAGGGTCGATCAAGGAGCGGACGGTTCATAAAGCGCACCAGTGGGGTCGTTAAGCTAGCAAGTGATTCATTAAACTTAAAGATAACCACAAATGCCCGGAGCCGTCAGATTTTGCCGCAGCCCGTCCGTAAAGTTCAGCCGCCTCTCAAATTTCTGCCGCAAAGGCTGGATCCGCTGGTCATTAGGGTCGTTAAGTTCTTGCTCCCGGCATGGATGCGATACAAGCTCTCCATTGCCTCAATTCAGACAGAGAATACTGAAGTCTTAGTAGAGCTTTATCAGAAATTTCAGGCCGATAAGGTCAGGATGCTGCTAACGTTTCGGCATCCGGGTACGGCAGATCCGTTTGTGATGGCTTATTTGCTGTGGTATGCGGTCCCCAAAGCAGCAAGGCGAATGGGCGTCAAGTTTAAAGAACCGGTCCGTAGTCATTTCATGTACGACCGAGGGATTCCTCTGTGGGCGGGGGAATTTGTGACTTGGCTGTTCCCTCGGCTGGGCGGCACCCCCATTTTTCGGGGTAAGGCCGATCGCCAGGGATTGAAGGCGGCGAGAGATTTAATGGCCAACGGCGTGATTCCGCTTTCATTAGCGCCCGAGGGCGGCGCAAATGAGCATAGTGAGATGGTAGGCTCGCTAGAGCCTGGTGCCGCTCAGCTTGGGTTTTGGTGTGCGGATGATTTGCACAAGGCAAACCGGCCTGAGTCTGTCTACGTTGTCCCAATCGGGATTCAGTATTCCTATCGGGATCTGTCCTGGTCACCACTCGAAGATCTGCTGACTGAAATGGAGACGACAGCAGGTATTTCTCCAGAGATGAGCATACCGAAGGGACATCTTGCCGATGCGCAGGCGGATGCACTTTATGGTCGGTTGTTGCGCTTAAGCGATCATCTCTTAGAGATCATGGAGGGCTTCTATGCCCGCTACTACCATCGCACCTTCCCTGAGATAGCGACGGCTGAGCCAGAAGTGAACGGCTGCCATCGCAATCAGTATTTGACGAAGCGTCTAAAATCTCGTTTAGAGGTGGTGCTACAGGTCGCGGAAGAGTACTTTGGGCTAGAGCCTAAAGGTAGCCTATCTGATCGCTGCCGAAAGATTGAGCAGGCCGGTTGGTCACACATTTATCGAGATATCGAGGAACTTTCACCCTTGGAGCAGGGCTTAGCGGACTGGACAGCAGAGGAGGCCAGCCTCAAGCTCAACCACATGAGAATTGTGGAGCGACTGTCTTCGGTTACGGGCCACTATATTTTGCAGAAGCCCAGCATTGATCGGTTTGCAGAGACCATTCTAATTGTCTGGAAGATTGTTGAACATCTAAAGGGTGGCGATCCCCACAGTCCGCCAGATTTGGGTCTCAAGTCACTACGCATTACGGTGGGTAAACCGCTATCGGTGACAGAACGATTCCCGACCTATCAAAAAGACCGTCGCCACGCCCGTCAAGAAGTTGAAGCGCTGACGCGAGAACTGCAGACGTCTTTAGAAGAGATGATTGTTTAGCCTACTTCTTCTGACGCCATTTTGAGGTGCAGAGGATCTTGTTGCGATCGCAACGATCCACATACTTCGCCGCCACCTCAGTTACTTCTTTAAGCAGCCCTTCATTAAGCTTCGTGGGCTCTAGCCCTAGATCTAAAAAGCACTGATTATCTACATACAGCTCATTCTCAGCCGCTTCATTTCTAGGATTCTCTAAATACTCAATCTCAGCTCCGGTAATCTTAGAAACAAGCTCAGCCAAAGCCCGGACCCGGTGAGTCTCCGTCATCTGATTTAGAATCTGGACCCGATCCCCAACCGGCGGCGGATTCTCAATCGCCAACTGCACGCACCGCACCGTATCTTGAATGTGAATAAAAGCACGGGTTTGTCCCCCAGTGCCGTGAACGGTCAAAGGGTAACCAATCGCCGCCTGCATCAAAAAGCGATTGAGGACTGTTCCATAATCGCCATCATAGTCAAATCGATTAACCAGCCGCTCATCCTTCTTCGTTTCAGCCGTATTCGTGCCCCAAACAATACCCTGATGCAGATCCGTGACGCGAACCTGATCATTCTTATTGTAGTAAGCAAAGAAAAGCTGATCCTGAGTTTTGGTCATGTGGTAAATACTGCCTGGATTCGCCGGATGCAGAATCTCCTTTGTAATCACCGCTCCAGTATCCGTCACCACCTGAATATCGAGATAGCCTTCGGGAATCTTCATCCCCGCCGTGCCGTAGCCGTAGACCCCCATCGTACCCAGATGAACCACATGGATATCGAGTCCTGACTCCACCACCGCACAGAGAACGTTATTTGTGGCATTGAGATTATTATCAACGGTATAGCGCTTGTGCTTAGACGACTTCATGGAGTAGGGAGCCGCTCGTTGTTCGGCAAAATGCACCACCGCATCAGGTCGCTCAGTCGTAAACAGATTCAGGAGCTGATCGTACTCCTTAGCAATATCAAAATTCCGAAACTCCAGTGTTTTGCCTGAGACCTCTTTCCAAGCCTGCAGGCGCACTGTCATAGAGCTAATGGGGGTTAGAGAGTAAACTTCTAACTCGTTGTCGATGTTGCGTCTCGACAAGTTATCGACAATGACAATGTCGTGTCCAAGGTTTGATAGATGCAGCGCCGTCGGCCAACCGCAAAAACCATCACCACCCAAAACAACAATCTTCATGCCTGCTCTCTACCGTCTTTAATAGGCCCACACTCATAACACTACCTTAAAAGAGGGCCGCTTCTAGCGGTGAAAAAACGACATTTTAGGTATTGCTATAAATACGCCAAACCATCTGCGACCAATGGACTCAGAGATTGCAGTCAAAGCAAATACATCGACTGACAGAACATAAAACCCCGAAGAAATTGAGAAAGGCTATGCCCGATGCTTTTTTAATATTTTGCCTGTGGCTCGTTGGGACTCGCCTACTTCAACACGCCTTTAGTCGATAGATAGTCGATAACCTGAGCCGCGCAATCCTCTAAAGATTTGCTGCCCGTATCAACCTCAAGCTCTGCCTTTTCCGGTGCTTCGTAGGGGGACGAAATGCCGGTGAAATGGGCAATTTCCCCCGATCTGGCTTTTTTATAGAGACCTTTGACGTCCCGCTCTTCGCAAACATCTAAACTGGCCTGACAATAGACCTCGATAAAATCTCCCTCTGGTACAAGCTGTCTCACCTTTTCGCGATCGGCCCGAAAGGGTGAGATAAAGGCCGTCAGCGTAATAATACCGGCTTCGTTGAATAGCTTGGCAATTTCTCCGACCCGACGAATATTCTCTTCTCGGTCCTCGTCTGAAAACCCTAAATCTGCGCAGAGACCGTGGCGGACATTGTCGCCATCTACAACAAAAGTGCGACACCCCCGCTCATGCAGCTTGGCTTCCACTGCATGGGCTAGCGTCGATTTCCCCGCACCTGATAGTCCAGTAAACCAAAGGATGGTGCTCTGGTGATTATTGAGCGCTTCCCGCTGCTGCCGGGTAATGGTACTTTCGTGCCAAACAACGTTCGAAGATTTCATAGATTGAGGATCGCTAATATGTAGAACAACAGGAAAATGCTAGGTCGCACAAAGGGCTTTAGACCGTTCATGCTGGGCAGGCCGCACCTCAGTAATTTGATTGTCATGATCGACAAAAACGACTGTAGGGCTAAATCCGTCTAGCTCTTGGGTCGAGAACTGAGCATAGGCCATAATAATGATGCGATCGCCAGGGGCACCGAGGCGAGCTGCAGCTCCATTTAGCTCAATGGCACCTGAATGAGCAACAGCCGGAATCGTATAGGTAATCAGCCGCTCACCGTTATTAACGTTGACGACATGCACTTGTTCATAGGGCACCATTCCCGCGGCCTCTAGCAGCACGGAATCAATGCTAATGCTGCCAACGTAGGCAATATTAGCTGCCGTGAGGGTGCAGTTGTGAATCTTGGTGGCGAGGAGGGTACGCTGCATAGAAGCCTTAATGACTAAAAAAAGCTTAACATTTTTGGGTTTTTGTGAAAATTACGGCCCAGTGGGGACTAACCCCCTACACTCAAACACAGTGCTTCGATAGCCGGCGCTAGCTGAGTTAGGGCAGCACTACTTCGACGGGCGTTTCAATTGCCCTAATATCCTAATCAATAGGTCGAAGTCTATGTAGCAGTACTTGGCTGAGTTAGGGCACCCCTTCTTTAGGTACAGGCAGGTTTCAGCCCTTTTCATATCCTAATCAACACATGTACCGCTATATCACTGGGTTAAGCCCCTATGCAATTAATGTCGATCATTCTCGGTGCCCTCACTCCCATTGAACGGTCAAGATGGCAGTTTAAAAGTCTTAGGCGACAAATCGCAGAAAGAGGTGAGCTACAACTCAGGCGGCTATTGGATTGGCTGCAAGGTTCAGATTCAACGTTTCAAGACGCACCTGACTGGCTAGGCCCGTTACTAATGTGGCTCCTTCGAGCGGCTGCAGTTGTAATCGTCTGCAGTCTTCTTTACTGGGGCATTAAGGCCGTTATCAGTCTATTCAATCGACGAAGGCGTCGGCAGTCCTCTATCACCGCAACTCAGCAGACCTCAATAGAAACTCAAACGCTGCAAGATTGGCTCGCGCAAGCGGCAGCAGCCCAATCACAGCAAGATTACGCCACTGCTTGCCGTGCCCTCTACATGGCCCTTTTGGTTCAGCTCGAAAAGACGGAGTGGCTTGCTCAGAATCCAGCCCTAACGGATCAAGAATATCTCCGCCGATTAGACTCGCTTTGGGTCCTATATCCTCAGGCCGCAGAGCTACCTCAAGCCTGGAGTCAGCTTTTTCAAACCCACGAGCTGATTTGCTACGGTGCTCAAGATGCATCACTTGAGCGGTTTCAACGCTGTCAGCAAGCTTATCAGCGACTAGCCTCTGAATTGGCGCCCTGTCGTCCGGTGGTGCCGTAATGGTCAATACTTCTCCTGGCGTACAAAGCGCTGATCCTTCCCGTCGCCGTCGGCCTCCGGTTTGGATTGTGGCGATATTGCTAGCAGTGCTGGTGCTCTTTGGCTTGATTCTGTTGGCGGCACCTGGTGCCCAGAAAGGGTCGAGCTACTCAAGAGCGCTAACGGGTTACCGAGGCTGGTATGACTACATGGAGCAGCAACAGCAGCCCGTGAAGCGATGGCGGAAAAGTTACGATCAGCTCAGCGGTACAGGGCAAACCTTGATTCAGGTTGGTGGCCAGTCTGCTTTTGGTATCGATGTGAGCGCTTCTTCCCGAGAAGAAGGAATCCAAACTTGGCTGGCGAACGGCAATACCCTAATCAAGCTGCAGCAGCAGGGCAGCGTTACCGAGGCTCCCTTTACCTCTCGTCTAAAAGCCGGTACGGATCAAGTCAAGATTGAAACGACGCGACGCTACACCAATCAGGGAACATCATCGGGGTCATCGCGCGCAGATGCTTCCGATGACGTAGCAGTGGAACTACAGGATCGGTTTGGGTCAGTTGTTTGGTCTCAGCCAGTGGGCAAGGGGATGCTGATTAGCTGTGCCTACCCTTGGCTGGCCTCGAATGCTCTGGCGGACCAGGCGGATAACTATCGCTTTCTCGCGACTTTATCCCAGCGTCAGGGAGGAACCATCTGGATCGATGAATGGATTCATGGCTATCGCGATCCCTCACCAGAGGCGAAGGCCGCGGCATCGAAGCCGCAAGATTTTGTGGAGTACCTAATGCGTACCCCGGTGGCAATTATGGCCGCTCAGCTTGGCTTTGTGTTGTTGCTGCTCATCTGGGGCCACAATCATCGCTTTGGCAATTTAGTGAAGCTTAAACCTGAAAGACAAGATACCAGTGAACAATACATCCAGGCGTTAGCCAGCACAATGAATGCGGCTAGACAGACAAAGTTTGCAACTCAAGCACTGGGGCAGCAGTTCCGCAGGACTTTAGCGACTCAATTGGGGCTGATCTCTCCCTACAGCCATAATCTTCCTGACGCGGAGCGGCTCTCGGACCACTGGGCCGAGGCGACGGGGCGCTCAGCACCGGAGTTATTAAAGTTACTAGAGCCGAATGTGCGAAGTGACCGAGAACTGCTAGCCTGGGTTGCAAATGTTGAATCCCTACTGCGAGAACTACCTTGAGTACAGCATTCGAACGCCTCCATCAACAGCTAAGCCAGATCGTAATTGGTCAAGACGCCGTGATCAAAGGCTTGCTGATTGCGTTACTGGCGGAAGGTCACGTCATTCTAGAAGGGGTGCCGGGTACGGCCAAGACACTCTTGGTACGGCTTTTAGCCAATTTGATGCAGGCTGAGTTTCGGCGGGTCCAGTTGACGCCGGATGTGCTGCCTGCGGATGTTTTGGGCACCAGTATTTTTGACTTCAACAGCCGCAGTTTTTCCCTGCGAAAAGGGCCCATTTTCACGCAGATTTTGCTGGCAGATGAGATTAACCGCACCCCTCCTAAAACGCAGGCGGCTCTGCTGGAGGCGATGGAGGAGCGCCAGGTAACGCTGGACGGCACAACGATGCCGCTGTCGCCGCTGTTTTGGACGATTGCCACCCAAAACCCTTTGGAGTTTGAGGGCACCTATCCACTTCCGGAGGCGCAGCTTGACCGATTTCTGTTCAAGCTGGTGGTCACTTACCCTGAGGCCAAGGCGGAGAAGCAAATGCTGCAGAATGTTTTGGGCGGCTTTGAGCACCGTGATCTAAAGCAGATGAATTTGCAGCCGGTGATTACGGTGGATGAAGTGCTGCAGGCCCGTCAGTTGATGCGTCAGGTACGCGTCGAAGAGAACTTGGTGGATTACCTCTTGGCGTTAGTAAGTGCCAGTCGGCAACAGCCCGAGCTACTCCTGGGTGCGTCGCCGCGTTCGGCAGTGGGATGGCTGCGAGCCGCCCAGGCCCAGGCTTGGCTGACCGATCGAGATTTTGTCACCCCTGATGATGTGAAGTCGATGGCGCTGCCGTTGCTGCAGCATCGCTTGATCTTGAAGCCAGAGGCGCAGCTTGATGGGGTTTCGATTGATCAAGTGATTCAGAATCTATTAACTCGTATTCCGGTACCGCGATGACGGCTGCTGCTTCAACAAACCCTATCATGGCTGGACCTGAGGCCCCCAGGCCCATGAAAGCGCATAAAGTGCGTCCGATCCCGACTGGACGGTTCTATCTGCTTTTGCTGTTGGGGTTGCTGATTCCGCTGGTGATGGCGCTGATGCCGAGTTTGCCGCTGTGGGTGTCTTGGGTTTTGGTGTTTTTGTATGATGTTTTGGTGGTTGCGATCGCAACCCTAGATCACCGCCGCACGGCTCGCTGGCAGATCCAGATTGAGCGTAGCTGTGACCCCCGCCTTTCCATTGGTCGCGAGAATCCCATTCACCTCAAAATCACAGTGGGCAGCGGACCCAAAAACAGCCCCAAAAGCCAGCTCCAAATCCGCGACCTGTATCCGCAAGACTTTCGAGCCGATCAGGAAACCCTCACCGTTCCGATCGGAACACATACCCTGACCGAGCTGACCTATCACGTCTTCCCCCCCCGGAGAGGAGCCTACAAATGGACAGGCATCGCCCTGCGACAGGATAGCCCTTGGGGGCTTCTCTGTCGTTCTTGGCGACTTCCCGTGCATACAGACGTTGACGTTTATCCTGATCTAATTGGCCTCCGGCTGCTGTCGGTGCGCCTTAGCCTTGAAGCGAGCGGAAGCCTACGACGGCGGCGTCATGCTCTAGGGGGTACAGAATTCTCAGAGCTGCGAGACTATAACGTCGGTGACGACCTTAGACTGCTGGACTGGAAAGCTACTGCCCGTCGAGGTCGTCCCCTTGTGCGCCTGCTGGAGCCAGAGCGAGATCAGCCCCTGATTATTTTGCTCGATAGAGGTCGATTAATGACGGCTCAGGTCGCGGGCCTTCAACGATTTGATTGGGCGCTGAATGCCACTTTATCATTGGCCTTAGCGGGCTTGCGTCGAGGCGATCGCGTGGGCGTCTGCGTCTTCGACAACGACATCCACACCTGGGTTGGACCGCAGCCCGGTCAGTCTCATCTCTCTCATATTCTCGGACAGGTCTATAACCTAGAGCCGGTAATGACGGAATCAGACTATGTGGCCGTCGTCAGCCGCGTTCTCAATCAATACACACGGCGAGCCTTAGTGGTTTTACTGACCGATATCGTTGATGATATTGCCTCCTCTGAGCTGCTGGCAGCGATGGCTCGGCTGTCTCCCCGTTTTTTGCCTTTCTGCGTTGCCCTGCGCGATCCCCAAGTGGATGCTCTGGCGCAGCAGCCCTTAGCGACCACGGACCAGCGGCTTGCAGACCAGGTCCAGGGACTCTACACGCAGTCCGTTGCGCTTGATTTAATGCAGCAGCGGAGAGTGGCTTTCGCCAGACTTAAACAGCAGGGCGTCATGGTTTTAGATGCCCCAGCCAATACCATTAGCGAACGGCTGGTTGATAGCTATCTACTGCTTAAGGCCCGCAATCGTCTTTGATCGGTAAAAGCATTTAAAATGCTTGATACGAATGCCAGAACATCAAGCTCAGTGAACTCAGAACTAGATCCAAAACAGCAGAAAATGATGGCGGCTTACCGGACCGGTCAGTCCCTTTTTGAACGCGGTCAGTATCGAGAGGCCGTTGAGTGGTTAAGTCAAGCCAACAATCTGGGATTACCTAACTCCCGCATCGGCGGCGAGATTCAGATGTCTCTCGTGACGGCCTATGAAGCAGCAGGACAGCGCGAAGAAGCCCTCACCCTCTGTCGGCAGCTCAATACCCATCCTTACGCTGAGACACGCAAGCAAAGCAAGCGCTTGTTGTATATTCTGGAAGCGCCCAAGCTGGAGATGCGGCCCGAATGGCTCACGCAGATTCCTGATTTAGAGCAAGTGGAAGAACGCGATCGCAACTCCCGGATTACCGCTCGCCCCCTTGCCAAGCCCCCCCAACCCAAACGTGTGATTCAGCCTCCCGCAGATCCCAGCCAAGTTGAAACCAAAGACAATGGCTTTGTCTGGTTTGCCCTCGGCATCATCATCCTGACATTGGGCAGCCTCTTTTGGCCTCGCTAGCAAAGGGCTACAGTCAGTGCTTCTCAATCCGGCAGCAGCTCTTGCAGTAGCCAAAAACCAGCAAAATCCTGCGCCTCCGGGCTAGACTGAATAGCCAAGAAGTGGAGCTGCTGAGCCTCTTGCTTCGTCCGCTCAAACGCCTCAACTTCAGTCGCCAGTGTCGGATCCTGCAGATTAGAAAGAACCCAGCGTTCCACTAGCCCAGTCTCTAGCAGCAGCTGCGGCTTGGGCGTGGGAGAAAACTTGAGAAAAGCTAGCTCCAAACCGGACATCCAGCCCGCCAAAGGGACCGCCCGCTCTGAAAAAATGATCAGCCCAGGAATATTCGTATCTGCCGGTAGCTTTACTAGCTCCAGCGGGAATGGGTCGTTAAAGGCAATCTCCCAGTCCTGCATCTCTGAAAAGGCGCTCAAAGGCAGCGTTGCGATACTCCAGCTCTGACCCACCAACGCATCCGGTAGCGACTGAGGCGGCATCGGATCAAATTGCGCCGGGGGAGCCATCAGCGGCTGATAGCCTGGATGCTGTGGATAGACCTGTAAAGAACGCTCCTGCAGCCATTGATAAATCGCGAAGGTCCGGCGGCTGGCCTGTGCCGGAATCCCTATCCCCTTGCAGGCACGGGTAATAATGCTGCTCATCTGACGCCGGAAAAAACGAATCTTCTCCGGCTGCTCCGATACGGCCACCCCCTGAGACTGTCGCCATTGCTCCATCGCCTCAGTCAAAGCATTCTGCAGCCAACGCGCATTCGCTTCAGCTCCTGAGCATTGTTGAGTGTATTCAAAAGAGCGTTGGGTATCACAAACCAGGAGTTCCCAAATTTTCTTTTGCTGCTCATCTAAGATGGGCCGTGAATAGAAATCAATTTCCCA
Source organism: Acaryochloris thomasi RCC1774 (assembly GCF_003231495.1). Classification (NCBI taxonomy): domain Bacteria; kingdom Bacillati; phylum Cyanobacteriota; class Cyanophyceae; order Acaryochloridales; family Acaryochloridaceae; genus Acaryochloris; species Acaryochloris thomasi. Next base: position 61,571 of record NZ_PQWO01000006.1, on the reverse strand, counting down.
AACCTTGGTCATTCCGCCGCCGTACCTTGGTTAGCCTGCGCCCAGCGGCGCAGCTTATCAACGAGCTCAAGCCCATCCCTAAGCGTTTCACAATCACCGACCACAATCAACTCTCCAGCCCTCAACAAAATGTATTAATTGATACAGAATGGCGGCACTAGACCTGCTGGAATCGGTTCAACTACCGTTCACTCCTGACTGTGAGGTCATCTAAAGCTGTATTTTCTGCAGTTCGGTCCCTCACCAAGGTAAACTCTTGACGCCCTTCTCATAGATAGCTGTTTAAGCTTTGTGGGTTGTACTGCCATCGTGTAGTTGTTTACCGTCTACTTTGTCCTTCGCTTATCTAAGGAACATTACAGTGGTGATGTCTAAGCCGAAACCAAAGAGGTCTAACCTCAAATCAGTTATTCGCCTGTCGCCTCTTTGGCAGGCCTGTCTGCCCTTCGCAGCAATCATTATTTTGTTCTGGGGCTTTGCCGCAACGGCTCAGGATGCTCCTCCTGATGCGGCTGAAGTCGCTGCAGAACTGAGAGTGGGACTTGACACCATGTGGGTGTTGTTCTGTGCCTTTCTCGTGTTCTTCATGAACGCAGGCTTCGGTATGTTAGAGACCGGATTTTGCCGTCAGAAGAATGCTGTCAATATTCTAGCGAAAAATCTAGTCGTCTTCGCCCTAGCCACAATTGCCTACTGGGCCATTGGCTTTGGCCTTATGTTTGGCGACGGCACCCCAATCTTTGGAACCGGTGGCTTCTTTCTCGCGGGTGCTGATAATAGCCCACTCACCGGAGATGACTATCAAGGTATTTTTAGTGCCTTGAACTGGACCGGTGTGCCTTTGACGGCGAAATTTCTGTTCCAGCTCGTGTTTGCCGGTACAGCGGCGACGATTGTCTCTGGTGCAGTTGCAGAACGAATTAAATTTGTCTCGTTCATTATCTTTAGTGTTGTTCTAACGGGCATCATGTACCCGATCACCGGCCATTGGATTTGGGGTGGCGGCTGGCTCGGCGGCTTCAACTTCTGGGACTTCGCCGGTTCTACCGTGGTTCACTCTGTGGGCGGCTGGGCTGCTCTAATGGGAGCGGTTATCCTCGGCCCACGGATTGGCAAGTATTCTGAATCCGGCCCGCTGGCCCTTCCTGGGCACAGCATGAGCTTAGCAACGCTGGGCTGTCTGATTCTGTGGCTAGGGTGGTTTGGCTTTAATCCCGGCTCAACAATGGGTGTTGCCGCCAGCGATATTGCCCACATTGCTACGACCACGAATATTGCCGCCGCATTTGGTGGAGTCTCTGCAACATTCACCGCCTGGTTCTATCTGGGTAAGCCAGACCTTTCAATGATTATCAACGGCGTCTTAGCCGGACTTGTGGGCATTACTGCCCCTTGTGCCTTTGTCTCTATCCCTTGGGCTGCGGTGATTGGTTTAGTCGCGGGCATCATCGTTGTTTTTTCTGTCACCATCATTGATGGCCTCAGAATTGATGACCCGGTTGGTGCTGTCTCTGTTCACGGTGTCTGCGGTGTTTGGGGAACCTTGGCTGTGGGCCTGTTCTCTCAGGGGCCTGATGGAACAATCTATGGCGATGGTGCAGGTCCAGCAGCAGGTTTGTTCTTGGGGGGCGGTACTGTGCAGCTCATCCCCCAAATTGTTGGGATTCTAGCAGTCGCAGCCTTCACGCTGATTGTTAGCGGTATTGTCTGGAGCATCATCAAGGCTGTCGCGGGCATCCGGGTGCCTCAAGAAGAAGAGCTGCGCGGCTTAGATATTGGCGAGCATGGCATGGAGGCCTATAGTGGCTTCCTAAAAGAAGAGATGAAGTAGTAGATATCAACATCTCTATTCTCCCAGCTCCCAAAGTTACAGGCTGAATCAGACTTATGGAACCTATTCCTTTTGTAGGAATAGGTTCCGCTTTATAAAGTTATGGCAATGTCACTGCAATATTTGATAACTTCGGCTTGATCAATGGGCAGCATAAGGAAAGGTGTCCACCCCATCACTTTGGCTTGTTCCTTCAGTCGTCAGCGCCCTTAAATCTTAAGTTTGTGCTGCAGGCTACGCTGTGGTTGAGTAGATTAAACTACTTTGATTGCAGTTTTGAGTTTATATTTCACCAATAAATAAACTTTTATGAGCTGTAGTTGCGCTCTCAACAGCTTTGTCGGAGTAAACGCGACAAAAGTTAAATATATTTAAAGTCGTTACAATACTAAGTGCGAAACTTAGGAGGACCCTGTGTTTCTTCGATTAGCTGATCAACATCGCCAATTTGTCCAAGATCTGGTCATGAATTTGCAGGCTCTAGCGATTGTGCTAGAGCGCAGAGGATACCTGGCCTCTTGCTATACCTGTGGAGGCAAGATGGAAAGTGCCTCTTTTATGGTCAGCTTAGGGGAAGATCATCTCATTCGCTTTTTAGTTTCGGACTACGGTATTACCTGGACTGAAATGCGTGATGACCGAGAACTCATGAAATTAGAGGGCGCAGAGGCAATTTGCCAGCTGCAGGAGCTGGCAAACCTGCTCAAGGTTAAAACAGTTCCAGCTTCTGAACTAGCGGCCGCTCGTCATTAGGACTTTCTTAAGTAGAGAAGAATCTGAGAGCGACTTTTAGCCGAAGATGCTCAACGCTATCCGGTGGGTGCTAGGCTGAGTAACGGAACGGGGGATTTAAGGATGCTCATTTACAAATCTGGCCAACGTGGGTAGGCCAGGATTTCTACACGCGACGAGGTATCGCACACCGAAATTATGTTCCAATCTCGTGATTGCTGGCAACATCAATTTATCCAAACCAATAAGATCCGGTTGCACTACGTCACCCAAGGTGAGGGGGATCTTGTTATTTTACTCCACGGTTTTCCTGAGTTCTGGTACTCGTGGCGCTATCAGCTTCCGGCCCTAGCTCGTCACTTTAAGGTGGTGGTCCCAGATCTGAGGGGATATAACGACTCAGATAAGCCAGAGAATGGCTACGATATCGATACCCTCAGCCAAGATATTGTAGGTCTGATTCAAAATTTGGGCTATCAGTGTGCTCACGTTGTCGGCCACGATTGCGGCGGCATGATTGCTTGGAACCTGGCCGAAAAGTTTCCGCAGCATCTAAAACGATTGGTGCTCTTGAATACGCCGCATCCCCAAAAGCTGTTTCGGGAGCTGTCAAGCAACTTGGATCAGCTCAGAAGAAGCTGGTACATGCTGGCCTTTCAGGTGCCGGGGTTGCCGGAATGGTTGATTAAGGTTAACCTGCAGCAGTTTTTGCAAAATTGGTTCCAAAAGCAGGCAATCCGAAAAACGCCTTTTTCGAGTGAGACCTTGAAGATTTATCAGGCCGCTTTAGAGAAGACGGGTGCCCTGTCTTCGGCCATCAATCACTACCGGCAATTGCTAGCCCCAGAATCGTTGCTGAAGCGAGATCGATCGCTGTTGCCGATCAATATCCCGACTTTAGTGCTGTGGGGTGAAGATGATACGGTGTTGAGCCCTAACTTTGCGACGGGATTTGAGCGCCTGATTCAAGCGCCGTTCCGGCTCAAGTTCGTGCCGGAATGCGGCCACTGGATCCAGCAAGAAGCCCCTCGGATCGTTAATCGTGAGCTGCTGGCGTTTCTTCGCCAGGATCAGCACTTGAGTTCTGAGTTGGCCGGTTAGAAAACACGATCTAGAATTAGGGCCGCACTGGGGTTAGTATCATTCCATCCTTGAGAAGAAAAGGCTTTAAGCACCTGACAGCATTGGCTCCAGGGATTTCTTAATTGCGGCTTTGGGCACCTGATCTGTGATCGTCACGGCACCGATTTTAGTGGGTAAGATAAAGCGTACCTTTCCGTCTTTGACCTTTTTGTCAGTGAGTAAGAGGTCGGCGACGTCGGCGCTGGGGAAGTCGTCAGGTAGTTGGGTAGGTAGCCCTGCTTTGAGAATCAACTGCTGCTGGCGGTCTAGATCCTCGGTAGACCAAAGCCCTAGCTCAACGGCAATGTGACCTGCAGCAATCATGCCAAGGGCGACGGCTTCGCCATGTTTGAAGGTGCGGTAGTGGGTCAGGCTTTCGATGGCGTGGCCGATGGTGTGACCGTAGTTGAGGATGGCTCTGAGGCCACCTTCTTTTTCGTCTTGGCTGACGACGTCGGCTTTGGCCTGACAGGAGCGCGTCAGGATTTTGGTGAGTAATGCAGGGGCAAGAAAACGAAGCTGATCGATGCGATCGCAACTCTCCAATTCTTCAAACAATTCTCGATCCCAGATGACACCATACTTAATCACCTCAGCCATCCCGGCCCGAAATTCCCGCCTTGGCAACGTCGCCAGCGTATTAGGATCCACCAACACCAGCCGAGGCTGATGGAAAGCCCCAATCAGATTTTTCCCCTGAGGATGATTGACGCCAGTTTTACCGCCAATCGCCGCATCCACCATTGCCAGTAAACTGGTCGGGATCTGTACAACCGCAATACCACGTAACCAAGTGGCTGCAGCGAAACCCGTCATATCACCGATCACACCGCCGCCCAATGCCACGAGGGTCGATGAGCGCTCTAGCCGTTGCGCGAGGGCATGGTCATAGATCTTCTGAACCGACTTTGGCGTTTTGTAGCGTTCCCCCGCCGGTAAAATGCAGTGCGTCACCTCAAAGCCAGCCTTCTCCAGAGAATCGACCACCGTTTGACCGTAGTGCTTCCAAATTTGAGGGTTCGACACCACCACCATTTTTTGACCCAGTTTTGTAGTCTGGATCTCAGGGTTTGTCAGCAGCGAGCCAATGTCGGTTAGAGAAGATGAAATTGCAACCGAATAAGCCTGCTGAGGCAGCGGTACAGGAATCAGAGTAGCTGTCATCTAAGTCTTTTGAGAAAATGTAATTTGAGTCCAGGTGCCGCCCCTTCGTTCCACAAAAATTCAGAGAAGATGCTCAAAAAATTTTGCCGTTGACGATGGTGATCATTACCTTGTCGACCGCTATCATAGCAAGGCCAGACGAACGACCGCCTTAGATGCCTTCCGCCAGCGCTCGAAAAAGGCAGCCGAGAACAACCGCACCTATGCATGTAGGTCTCAGAAGCTTAGAATCGTAGGAGGATAATGGCCTTACTTTTTTGAGCGCTCAATGGACTGCAATGTCTAGATTCAAATTTTTCCCAAGCCTGACGCGACATAAATTGCCGCTGGGCTTTGTGGCGTTGTTCAGTGTGGCTCTCGTCGCCAGCTTGGTTTTGCACGGCCCCCCCACGGTGAGGGCGCAAAACCCCAGCGAACTGCAGCGGCAGCAGCAGACGGTCGATCAAAAGCGCCAGGGCATCACCCAGCAGCGTCGCCAGGTTCAGCAGCAGGAAGGGTTAGCCCGAGATCGTCTTCAAGGCATTAAGCGAACTCTACAGGCTACCGACGCCCAAATTGCAGAGAATGAGGCCAAACTAGATCAGGCCAAAACAGACCTAGAACGGCTCGAGAAAGAGCTAGTTGTGGCCAAGGCCAGCTATGAGCAAAAGCAAGGAAACACCTCTGCTCGCCTGCGCTTTTTACAGCGTCAGCGGAATACCAACACCTGGGCTACGCTGCTGCAGAGCAACACCCTAGAGCAGCTACTCGATCGCCGTCGTCAGCTCAAACTGGTCTACCAATCGGACCAAACAGCTCTAGTCTCCCTAAAGGCAGATCGCGATCGCCTCACCGACCAGCGGCTACAGGTCGAAATTCAGAAAAATCAGATTGCCCTGATCAGTCAACAGCTTTTGGGCCAAAAAGCGAACTTCCAAGAAGACGCCAAAATTCAGGGGCAGCTCGTTAACCGCCTGCAAACCGATCGTCAGGCTCTAGAAGCTGCCGAACTTCAGCTTGCACAAGACTCCCAGCGCATTGCTACGATGCTGCAGCAGCGTTTGAGAGTTCCCGGCCTCCCGAGCAGCGCCCCGCCCCCCACCAGTAGCGGACAGTTTCAAATCCCCGCCAATGGACCTATTACCAGTTCCTTTGGCTATCGCTATCACCCCATATTGGGCCGCGGGAGGCTCCATAGCGGCATGGATATTGGTGCGCCCACAGGAACCCCCATCTACGCCGCCGAAGCCGGAACCGTGATCACAGCAGGCTGGAATGGCGGCTATGGCAACTGCGTGATTATCAGCCACGGAAACGGTTTTACAACGCTCTATGGTCACGCCAGCGAGCTGTACGTGGTTCCAGGGCAATCTGTACAGCGGGGACAGCCCATTGCCGCAATTGGTTCTACAGGTCTCTCGACGGGGCCACATCTGCACTTTGAGGTGCGCTTCAACGGTGAGCCCACCGACCCCGCCCCCTACCTTGCCTAGTAAGCACTCAGAAGGGCTGCTATAACCAAAACAGTATTGGGATTGGAGAGCATAGTGTTACGAAGGTCGTTAGTGAAGTTCTTCTTTCGGAAACCGACTGCTCAGCAACGCTTACAAACCAGCCGTTCTCAGAAGCAATCGCCGAAGATTCAGGTGGCGTTTCAAAATGGCTCCTTCCAAGTCTCAGGACTAGACGATTGGCTCGCACACTGGCAGGAACCTTATTATTTTCTGATCACGATTCCCTGGGCTGGGTTCATCTTAATCGCCACCCTTGTCTATGGCTTGATTAATACGTTATTCGCGGTCGCCTATTTACTGGGGGGAAACGGCATTGCCAACGCCAGTCCCGGTTCTTTTTGGGATGCGTTTTTCTTCAGCGTCCAGACCTTAGGCGCAATTGGCTACGGGGCGATGCATCCGATCACCCCCTATGCTCACTTCCTCGTGACCTTGGAGGCGTTGACGAGCATCCTGTTCACGGCATTAGTAACAGGACTTGCTTTTGCTCGCTTTTCACTCCCCAGCGTTCGCGTGATGTTCTCTGACTTTGCTGTGATCACGCCCTACAATGGTGTCCCGACTTTGATGATTCGCGCCGCCAACCAGAGACGCAATAAGATCTTAGAGGCAAAGCTGCAGATGTATTTTCTGCGAGACGAAATCAGTATTGAAGGAACGGCCATCAGACACATCTATACCCTGCCCTTGTTGAGAGATCATACACCCAGCTTTAACCTGCCCTGGACGGCCATGCATCCCATCAATGAGCATAGTCCCCTGCGGGGGGCGACGTTAGAATCACTGCGGCAGACAAAGGCGGTACTGCTGGTGGCCTTAACGGGCGTCGATGAGACCGTGGCCCAAGCACTCCATGCCCGCCACACATACAGCGTGGATGAGATCCTGTGGAATCAGGCTTTTGTGGATATTTTCTATGACTCCGAAGATGGGCATCGCTACGTTGACTTTACCCACTTCCATGAAGTGACAAGTACTATCCAGTCAGAGGAAGCCAGCATTCAATGAACACCGCAAGCATAGTGCAGATTTTAGCCTTTGTGGGAGTCTTGACCCTTTATCTGATTTGGTCAGCGAAAACCGAAATGGGCACTAAACGATCTAAGAAAGAGTAGCTGAGTCTCATTGGCTGAGTCATAGCCTGTCTTTAGCTTTTCCATGCCGGATGGTTGAGAAGTGCGTTCATGACCTGGACACCGCGTAGCTGATTGGACAGCGGTAGATGCCCCTTGGGAGCCGTTAAGTCCCAGGTGAAGCCATCAGGATAGCGCGTCCAGTCGCGTCCAGTGCGCCAGTCAATTTTGGACCAGAGCGCTTCCCAGTTGCGACCCAATGAGAGCCAGAGCTGACGCTGGACTGAGAAACCAAACTTGCCCTCTGAGTGAACAAACCACAGCCGATCCATCGTCTGTAAGTCAGAGATGGGAAACTGCTCAATTTGCGTAAAGTAAATCCATTTACGCTTAACGGCAACTGGCCCCTCTAATTCGCAGAGCTTGTGCAAGGTGAGGCGATCGGCTTCTTCAAACTGTTGGCGGGCTAAAAGCTTTTGAAGCGGCAGGTAGTCAGCTCCCACCTCAGAGTTGAGAGCTACGACCCCGGCGGGAAAGTTCTCCTGTAGAAAGGTTTGGGTCTCGTCGGTCTCTGTCTGCAGAAGGAGTTCGTAACCGCGTCCATCGATAAAGGTGGCTACATCTTGACGACGGTTGAGGAGAAAACGTTGCAAAACCTGACATCCGTCAGCACCTGCAGCTTGGAGCTGCGCCATCACTGGGAGCTGTGTCTTTTCAGAGCCGGTGGTGAGCTGAGATTCTAGCTCAGCAATATCTGGATGTTCCACTGATGTCGCTGATGCGTCCATAAAAACGTATGAGCTGTTAGTACAATTCGGTTTCCCCGTACCCTAACCTATCAAAAAGCTAGGGTTCTGACGAGTGCGAGGTGGCGGGCAGATATTTGACCATCTTTAAGAATGGCAACTATTCGCGCTAAGTTTGACAGAGTTTTGAATAATGAGTAAGAAATCCACTTTCTCTCTGTAATCATGGCTTTTGCTTGTAAACGGTGAGAACAGTGGACTGACAAGAGGTAAACCGTTACCTAGAGGATAGAGGAGACTTATGAGCTGGGAAAAAGCCGTATCGCAGAATGAACTCGCTCAAGAAGGAGCGAGACAGGTCGTTAAGATCAGCCAGAAAAAGGTTGTGCTCCTGAATCATCAGGGCGAAATCTATGCTGTGGAGAATTCTTGTCCCCACATCAAGGCACCGATGTCGAAGGGCAAGGTTGTTGATGGCACTATCGTTTGCCCTTTCCATCGCAGCGTGTTCGACCTAAAGACAGGGGCCGTGCAGGACTGGTGTCCTTTCCCGCCGGGGGTGGGTAAGCTGTTCGGCAAAATAAAGTCGGAGACGGCGCTGGCGGTTTTCCCGACCCGCATTGAAGACGGGAGTGTTTGGGTCGATATTGGGACTTGATGTCGCAAAACGTCCGCAATTCATCAGCATTCACTGCTGGAGGTACGAGCATAATCATGGGTTAGGAATCTAGAGGCTACTTGCGATCGCAACCACAGTCGCTTCAATCTGCTCGTCAGAGTGTAGAGAAGTGACAAAGAACCTGACCCGCGCAGAATTATAAGGCACCGATGGGAACACCATCGGTTGTGCGTTAATTCCGCATTGGAGGAGCAACCGCGATAGCTGAACCGCCCTATAGGGTTCACCTACAATAATCGGAATCACAGGAGAATCATGGCTTGCCCCTGTATTCAACTTCATCTCTTGAGCAAGCTGCAAAAATAGAGCCGACCGCTCTCGGAGCTGCACAACCCGCTCGGGCTCCTCTTTTAACACCTGAATCGCTTTTAATGCTGCCGCTGTATTCGCCGGGGATATGCCGACACTGAACACAAAGCCCGGAGAGGTGTACTTGAGATATTCCACCAGCTCTTTGCGACCTGCAATATAGCCGCCACAGCTCGCGAAAGATTTACTGAGTGTCCCCATCCATAGATCGACATCTTCAGCTGCAATGCCGAAGTGTTCACCGACTCCGCGTCCGGTTGCGCCCAAGGTGCCGATGGAGTGAGCCTCATCCACGAGCAAAAAGGTTTTGAACTTCTGCTTGAGGGTCACCATCTCGGGTAACGGAGCCAAGTCGCCATCGGTACTGTAGACGCCCTCAACGGCGATCAGTACCTTTTCATAGGACTGTCGATGGTCTTGCAAAAGCTGCTCTAGAGCGTTGCGATCGTTGTGCGGAAATTCAATCACCGTTGCCCCTGAAAGCTGACAGCCCTCCCGGATGCTATTGTGACTCAGGGCATCACAAAGAATCAGATCTTTTTCACGGAATAAATGCCCGATGGTGGTGACGTTGGTGGCGTGTCCCCCGACAAAGACAATGCTGTCTCCAGTGCCTAAAAAATTAGCAATCTCTTGCTCTAGCTGCCGATGGATGGGGCGTTCTCCAGCGACGACTCGGCTGGCTGACACTGATGTTCCATACTGGCGAATGGCGGCTTCTGTGGCTTCGATAATTCTGGGATCGCCTGAGAGGCCCAGGTAGTTATAGCTGGCATAGCTGAGCAGCTCTTGGCCTCCAATTTGGGTTTTGTCGCGGGCCGTCCCTTCATGGACCTCAAAAAACGGGTTCCCTAGTTCTTCAACGCGATCTAAATCTTGCCGAAGATTGAGATATTCCGGGGATTTATGAAACTGGTAGAACTGATCGGGGATATCAGGTAGGGGGATATTTTCTAGATGGGGGGAGGGTTCTGGCTCAGTCTTGACCGGTTTTGAGGACTGAATGATATCGGACGTAGCCTTTGCAGTATCTGTCAAAGCAGAAGATTCTGTCGGGAGCGACGTTTCGGACAGAGCCTGAACATTATCCCCAAGCAACAGATCTTGATTGAGATAGTCTGCGAGGGACTCGACCGTGGGGTAATCAAAGAGGGTCGTTTGAGAAATGGTGCGGTTGAAGCTGGCCTGGAGTCGGTTGTTGAACTCGACCGCCATCAGGGAGTCCATGCCGAGGTCAGCAAAATTATCTTGGGGTTCGATCAGGTCCATGGAGCTGTAGCCAAGGACTTTAGCTAACTGGCTGCGAAGGTGGTTTTGGATGGTGGAGATGCGATCGCAACTCTCAGCCCCCATCAACTGCTGCATCAGCTCCGATGGTCCTTTCTGTTCCAGCGTCGGGCGAACTTGCTCTAAAAACGGTACCGCCGCCGCCTCTGGCAATTGAGGAATAAACTTCGACCAATCAATCGGTAGCACGCCGATCTGAGCGGATGTCTGGGTTAACAGCCCCTCTAAAATCTGTAGCCCTTGGTCCGGCAGAATCGCTTCAATACCCTGATCGGTCATGCGCTGCTGATCAATGGCGGAAAGCTGCGCGGCCATACCGGCCTTGCCCCACGGTCCCCAGTTGATGCTGAGCCCAGGAAGTCCCTGGGCGTGGCGCAGGTACATCAAGGCATCCATAAAAGCGTTGGCGGCGGCGTAGTTGCCCTGGCCGGGGGAGCCAAGCAGCGATGTCATTGAAGAGAAGCAAACGAAGTGATCGAGTTCTAGATTTTGAGTAAACTCATGGAGATGCCAGGTTCCCATGATTTTTGGGGCTGCTACAGTGGAGAACTGCTCCCAGTTTAGGGTTTGGAGCATTCCGTCATCTAGGGTACCTGCGGCGTGGAAGATTCCTTTTAGGAGTGGTTTATTGTCTAGGGAACGATTGGACTTGGACTGTTTGGTGCTGCGTTGCCCCCCCCAGCCCCCCAATTCTGGGGGGAGAGTACCTGAAGATGGGGATGTCTCTTGATGGATATCTGATTGAGGCTGCTTCGTAACGTCTCGACTCTCTCGATTTTTTAATTCTCGGGAGATATCGAGCTTTTGTCTTCTTTTCCCCCAGGATTGGGGGGCTAGGGGGGCCAGTGCAACGTTTGAGCTATCAAATGGCGCAGGTGCAGCCGCATAATCATACGGAGCTAGCAATCGAGTAACGTCTTCTCGCCGCGAGATATCAGCTTGCACCACTTGGACCTGCACTCCGGTTTTCTCTATGGCTTGAATCTGCTCCTGTGCTTTGGGGGCAGGCGATCTCCGACTGACCAACACCAAATGCTTTGCCCCCTGCTCGACGAGCCAGTGAGCCACTTCTAGCCCCAACCCGCCCAACCCGCCTGTAATCAAGTAGGCTCCATCTGCTCGGATACCAGGCGGATTGTGTTCATCCAGGGTGACAACGACTTTACCGATATGTTTAGCCTGGGCCATGTAGCGGAAGGCATCGGCTGCTTTTTCGATGGGGAAAACTTTGTGTGGGAGTGGTGTGAGAGAACCCGCTTCAAACTGACTCAGCAACTGGGTCAGCATCGTGGCGATGAGGACCGGATCTTGCTGAGAGACTTCGAGTAAATCAAAGGGATAATAGCTTGCATCTGAGCGGAGTTGGGTCACTTGCTCAGCATTCCAAATGCCGATTTTGCCAATTTCAACAAAGCGGCCTTGGGGGGCCAGGGTCTCTATACTTTTGGGAATAAAGTCTCCGTTGAGGCTATTGAAGACAATATCAACCCCCTTCCCGTTGGTGAGTTCCATGAGCTGATCGGCAAATGCTAGGGTGCGGGAGTTCATGACATGCTGAATGCCCGTCTCTTTGAGGAACTGCCATTTGCCGGGACTGGCGGTGGCGTAGATTTCGGCCCCGACTTGCTGAGCAAGTTGAACGGCAGCTTGACCCACGCCGCCTGCTGCAGAGTGAATGAGGATGCGCTCTCCCTTCTTAATCCCAGCCAAGTGACAAAGACCGTAGTAAGCGGTCAAAAAGGTGGTGGGAAGGGTCGCGGCTTCGGCAAAGCTAATTTTTTCTGGTTTGGGGATCACAAACCGGGCATCGACGGTGACGAATTGCCCCAAGCTGCCAACGGCCTGAGCCGCAATGACCTGATCACCAATCTTCAGATTTTCAACTTCAGAACCCACTGCGATAACTTTTCCAGAACACTCTCCACCGAAAGGAACCTCTGTTGCTTGGGCAAAACCCATTTTTTCAAGGGTGGGCTTCAGCATTCCGAGGGCGTTGAGGACATCGCGGAAGTTAATTCCAGAAGCACACACCTCAATTTCAACATCAGAGGATGCCAAGGGATGACGCTCCGCAGGCAGTAAAGAGAGATGATCTAAAACTCCATATTCTGTCAGCCCCAGTCGAAAGGCTCCGTCTGGACGCTGGGAGACAGTCTTGGAGGTTCTGGGGACGAGGCGGGCACCGTAGCGATCGCAACCTCGAAACGCCACCTGATTCTCATCGTCGGGCTGTCGCAAATTTTGAACGAGAGCCTCTAAAGTCTCCTCCGACGGCTCAGCATCCAAGTCCACACAGACACAGTTCATCCCTGACTGCTCTAGACGAATCACCCGACCTAGCCCCCATAACGGTGCCTGTTGGGGGGCTTCCAGTTGGTCAGTGATCGCCTGTGCCCCAGCAGTCATCAGCCATAGCTTAGGTGGCGAGGTCTCAGATGCGATCGCCTGCACCCAATGCAAAACAGATCCACAGCTTTGCAGCTGATTCTGTTGAAGGTCATCTGCAACCTGCTCTAAATCACCACTATCTAAACTCCATAGATGGAGAATTTGGTCAGGACGCTGCTCTTTTTGGAGTAACTCTTGCCAGAGTTGCAGAAAGTCTTGGGGCTGAGCAGGATCAACGGTATAGCCAGCTGGCGATATTGATGCACTAGAAGAGAGATAAACAAAAGTACAGAGATCGCCTTTTTCCTCTAGGTGATGGGCAATTTGCTTTGCATATCCCTGTCGATCTGCAAAAATCAACCATTGATGAGGCTCAGACTGTTCGGTAACTTCTGCGAGGGGCTGCAGTTGCCAAATCGGTTCATAGAGCCAGTGGTCGAGCGGGTCTGCCTGCTTCACCAATCGTCGTAATACAGCAGGGCTGACGGCCTGGAGCTTGAAGTCAATCAGTTCCGCGAAGATCGCGCCTGCATCGTCCATCAACTGTAGGTTAGCCTTTCGGAACGCGGCAGAGTCCTCACCGGGTTGAAGCAGGGCGTGGCACCAGATGTCTTTACCGGGGGGATGATAGAGATGGATGCGATCGCAACCCACAGGCAAGTACGTTTCGCTTTCCGTAAACACCGCTCCCAGCGTCTGCAAGCAGGCATCTAGTAAAGCAGGGTGAATTTGGTAACGATCTTCATCTGTCACGCCTTCCGGTAAAGCAATCTGGCTTAGGGCCTGTCCCTCTTCTGCCCACAGTTTTTGAATACCCCGAAAACAAGGACCATAATTCAGTCCCCGTTTTTGGAGATCATGATAATGGTCTCCAACTTCAATCGGGGAAAGCGGTAGTGCCTGTAATACTTCAATATCTTGGGTAGCCGTGCTGCTTTTCTTGCTATGAATACGGCCCGTTGCATGACGAAGCACGGGGGATGTTTCTTCCCCAATACCTAGACTGAAAATCTCTAGCTGATACGCACATTGATCAGGGATAAAGACGCACTGCAGCGTGCAAGCCTCAGTCAGTAATAAAGGTTGCTCAATGGTGAATGATTCCAGGATGAGCGCATCGTGATCATAGAGCTGCCGTGCCGCAGCCAACGCCATCTCAATATAAGCAGTAGCAGGGAGGACAACTTGATCCAGCAAACAATGATCGCTCAGATAGGCTGGACTCTCAGCACTGATTAGAGCCTGAAATCTGATCTCAGCAGAACCGGCTAAATGCAGCCTTGCGCCCAATAGGGGATGAGCCTTGGAAGTATGACCATTGAGAGACCAAGGTTGCGATGGCCCCTGGCCTACCTTCGGTAATCGCATCCCCGGCAGCTCCGCAACGTCCCACCAAAAACGCTGCCGCTGAAAGGGGTAGGTCGGCAGATGAACATATTGATAGCTGGGATAAAGCTGGGACCAATCAACTGAGGCACCCAGGGTATAAAGCTGTCCCACACTGCGCCAAAGCTGAGCGGGGTGTCCGAGCCTCAAGCTCGGTAGCCAATTATTTTCGGGCCGAGGCAGGCAATTATGACCCATGCCGCAGAGGATTGGCTTTGGCCCCATTTCTACAAAGGTGCGATATCCTAACTGGTACAGAGTTTCCATACCGGCTTGGAACCGGACTGGCTCTCGAACGTGGCGACACCAGTAGTCAGGCGTGGCGATTTCGTCGGTGACCAACGCACCCGTTAGATTCGACACCAGCGGAATTTGGGGCGTGTGATAGGTGACTTGCTGGGCAATCTGTTTAAATTCATCTAGCATCGGCTCCATCAGCGCTGAGTGAAAAGCGTGGGAGACCTGAAGTACGTCGGTTTTGAAGCCTGCATCGATCAGGGCTTGGGTTAGAGTTGCGATCGCATCTCCCTCCCCAGACAACACCAAGCTTTGCGGCCCATTGATAGCAGCAATCGTCACAGCAGCAGGCAGAAGATCCTTAATCTGTGATTCACTCGCCGCCACCGCCACCATGGCACCGCCGCTCGGCAATACCTGCATCAACCGTCCTCGCGCGGCAATCAGCCTCAAACCATCTTCAAGACTGAAGACCCCCGCAACGCAGGCGGCGACGTATTCACCAACGCTGTGCCCGGTAACGGCAGCGGGATGGATGCCCCAAGATTGCCAAAGCTGGTAAAGCGCGTACTCAATAGCAAACAGCGCGGGCTGAGTATAAGCCGTTTGGTTTAAAGGAGAATCCTCGCTTTTCTGGGATGGATAGAGAACGTCGAGTAGTGGAATCTCTAGCTCAGAGCGTAGGACTTTGTCGCACCGATCCAGCACATCTCGGAAGACGGGCTGCGTCTCATAAAGCGCTTGCCCCATGCCTTCGTACTGAGATCCTTGGCCTGTGAACAGGAAAGCGAGCGTCAAATCCTGACTAGCGATGCTTTTATGAATATTGGAATGATCTTCGCCAGCCAGAAAATCCGAGAGGAAGTCTTGCAGCTGCGTGAGTGAGTCGGCTGCGATCGCAAATCGATGCGAGAAGCTTGTCCGTCGTAGATTGGCAGTTCCACACAAATCATTGAGATCAAGATCAGACTGCTGTGCTAAAAAGTTTAGATAGTGTTGCGCCAGATCGTTGAGGGCCGCTTTATTTTTTGCCGAGCAGGTAAAAACGTGATGGGCTTGTAATGCAGCCGGTGCTGCTGCTGTTTTTCCGGGAGCCTCCGCGACGACGACATGGGCATTAGTGCCACCAAAGCCAAAGGAATTGACGCCCGCTAGGGCCGGTGCTGTTGTGGGCCAAGGGGTGAGCGTTTTTTGTACATAGAAGGGAAGATGCTCAAAGTCGATGGCGGGGTTGGGGGTCTCAAAATGTAGGTTTGCCGGGAGTTTCCGCTCTTTTATACAGAGTGCAGCTTTAATTAATCCGGCGATGCCCGCTGCCGTTTCGGCATGGCCAATGTTGGTTTTGACCGATGCGATCGCACATTCATCCCCTGCCGATCGTCCCTCAACCAGCACCTCGCCCAGAGCCTCCATTTCCACCGGGTCACCAATCTTAGTGCCCGTGCCGTGGGCCTCGACGTACTGCACCTGCCCCGGCGACACGCCTGCCTGCTGGTATGCCTGACGCAACACCACTGCCTGCGCCTTGGGATTTGGAGCCGCCATCCCGTTACTAAATCCATCCTGATTGACGGCACTTCCCTTGATCACCGCATAGACCGGGTCACCATCTGCCTGCGCTTGGGCCAGCGGCTTCAGAAGCACAATCCCCGCCCCTTCACTGCGAACGTAGCCATCGGCCTTAGCATCAAAGCTCTTACAGCGACCATCAGGGGCCATAAAGCCCCCCTTTGAGAATCCCGCCGTCACGGTGGGCAACAGCAGGACATTCACGCCCCCCGCCAGCGCCTGACTCGACTCTCCCGTCCAGATGCTCTGACAGGCCAAATGCACTGCTACCAGAGACGATGAGCAGGCCGTATCAATCGCTAAACTAGGGCCCTTTAGGTCGTAAACATAGGAAATTCGATTGGCCGCAATACAGTTGCCCGTCCCCGTCGTGGCGTAGGGATCATTCACCGGATCCTGCCACATCATGATGGAGTAATCGTGAGTCCCGACCCCAATGAATACCCCGGTCCTAGATCCTCGGAGATGTTCGGGAATTTGCCCCGCATCTTCCAGGGCTTCCCAGGTGACCTCCAGCAGCAGTCGCTGCTGCGGATCCATACTGGCGACTTCGCGGGGGGCAATGCCAAAAAACTGAGGGTCGAAGCGATCAATGCCCTCCAAGAAGCCTCCCCAGCGGGTATTCGCTTTATTAGGCGCGCCGGGGTCTGGATCATAGAACCGATCAGCGTCCCACCGAGAGTTAGGGATGTCGGTAATCGCATCTACCCCATCGCGCAGAAGCTTCCAAAATGCTTGCGGCCCTTCCGCCCCCGGAAATTTACAACCGATGCCAACAATCGCAATGGAGTCCAGGGTCATGGTTGCCTAAAAATCTTCAAACGGTACTGAGCGGAGCTAAACGCCGGGGACAGCCTTATCTTAGGGTCAAAGGACATTGAACAGTAAGCGACCTAAAAGACTCTAAGAATTCCCTGGTCTAGCAACTCTAAAACTTCGGCGGTCGAGAAAGACCGCTTTCTCTCAGTAGAGAGGGCCTTAATCGCTGACCGCAGTTGCTCGTACTGTGCTTGGGTCAAGGATTGCTGCAGATGGGTCTCAAACAAATAACGGAAGTTACTGGCACCGCTACATCTGCCAAACCAGATATCAGGCTCAGCATGGGGGAACACAGCGTAGCTGTTGCGATCGCGAATCAGAGAATTGACGTGAATCCCCGTCTCAAACTGGCGCGCCTGCCGAGAATAGGGCGGGTTTGCTCGAATCCCTTTCTGCGTCAGATAATCGACCACCTCAGGCAAAGCCTCATAGTCAATTCCTGCTACCTCCCAACCAAACCTAGCCCTCAATCCGTGGAGCACCTGCTCTAAAGCCACATTGCCAGCTCGTTCTCCGACACCGCTAAAGGTACCTGAAATACCCATGGCTCCGGCATACACGGCCTGAATGGTGTTCTCTAGCGCTAGCCCCATATCGTTATGAAAATGCACCGACAAAAAAGGCTGATGGGTACACTGCAGCAGATCCTGAACCCAGATATAGGTTTTTTCTGGCGTGAGGACACCCACGGTATCGCAAAGAAAAAAGCAGTCAATATAAGGCTGAAAGACATTTATACATTCAACTAAAAAATCAAAGTCAGCTCGACTTGCATCTTCAGCCGCAAAGCTGATTTTTAGGCCGATACTGGTCGCATACTGTAGATTTTCGACAACTTTCTCAAGCATCCGAGAGCGCACTCTTTCAGTTAAGGCCTTAGAGCAAGCTGCCTCTGCACCTATGGGCTGAGCTTGAACATTGGGTTCCCGCAAACACAGCAGCCGATCGGAAACAGCATGGAAGAGAATAATTTGCCGAACACCACAGGCTTTTGCCTGATCAATATATTGACGGTCCATCATGGTTGAAGCCACCACCTGACGGTGGAGCCCTTCCGCAGCCAACCCACGCACCAGAACGGCCTCACTTTCATGAACTGCAGGCATCAAGGCAATCTGGTGTACGCCAGTCTGAGCAATGAGATGAGCCAATACCCGCTTAGCATCGTCCTCGAGGAACAAGCCAACTTGCTGGACACCATCCCGCAATGTTTCGTCAGATACCCGTAGTTTTATCGTCTCCATAGGGGGGGGTAATTAATTAAATCTCGAATAAACTATCAGAAAATAAAATTAAAGCTATTCTAGTGCACAGGCGAGGCCATTCAAGAGGACAATAGACATATATTAGTGTCATTGCTTGCTTAGTATAAGTTCCCCAAATATGTTTATTGAGAACAGCTTGCAAGTCTCAAAAGAAACATTGGCCGCAGAATAATAGGACAATAGCGCACTTTTTAGACTCCTCGAGAAGTAGAACTTCGCTCGATTAAATTGGACAAGCCAAGGGACTTAATTGTTGGCAAAACATCTAGCAACTCAGATTTTTACTCACCCCTTGAGCTTATTTTGACAAACTATTGTTGACATCATGATGATTCCCATCACTCATCACAATGATTCTAGTCACCAAGTGGGTAGAAGACTCTGTCAGCAAACCGCAGCGAGGGAAAATCTGCCTCGGGAGTTTGGATAGCCTACAAGCAGGAGCAAACTACCGTCATTCTTCTAAAATGGCGATGCTCTGTCAAGGTTAAAGGCAAATTATCAAGCGCTTTCACGAAAAGAATGAACTCAAGCATCGACGGCAGCGTCCGAGCTTTATATAAAGCAGCTCTGTTCCCAGTGGAAAAGAAAGCAACGGGTTCGCTCAATCTATCGTCAGCACCATCCAGCAGGTTACATTGGGTCCGGTGTTGTCGGCAAAACCTCAGCTCAGAGATCTTTACGACTCTACAGGCCATTCCACGACAGTCCGAGCAGGATTATCGCAGTAAAGTAGACCATGACCCACACCCCCCCCGTCAATGAACCGCGACTGGCGATTAGCCATGGAGACGCTATCTCTCCTGAGATATCTGCCCACCGGTCACTAGCAGCAGTACTGGAGCAGGCGGCTCAAACAACTGCGGGGCTTATCTATATAGAGGCTCAGGGCAACCTCTTAGAGTCTTCCTATGCTGAGGTATTAGCGCGTGCTGAGCGGGTATTGCATGGTCTAAGAACCTTAGGTGCCCAGCCTCAGGACAAAATCATTCTGCAAGCGACCCGCAATCAATCCTTTGTCGAGGCTTTGTGGGGCTGCTTTCTGGGTGGATTCGTACCGGTGCCTTTATCGGTGGCTCCGAGCTATGATGTCCCCAGCCGCAAAGCCAGTCAGCTTCTACAGACTCAGCAGCTACTCAGCGCGCCAATTGTTCTGACAAATCAGGCGCTTCAGCAACCAATACAAAGGTTTTGTGACGAACATAGGCGGGATGTCTCTACGATGGGTCATTCTCCGTCTATTGCCGTTGCGGCGATTGAAAACCTCCGCGACGGTCCACCCGATCGACAGTGGGCCACAGAGCATCATCAGGATCCTGCTCTAATTCTGATGACTTCAGGCAGCACGGGTATGCCGAAAGGGGTCATGCTCTCAACTGAGAACCTGCTGGTGAGCGCTGCTGGTATGGCTGCAGCGAATAGCTTATCGGCAGCAGATATTACCCTCAACTGGATGCCGCTAGAGCACGTGGCCAGCCTAGTAATGTTTCATCTCACCGAAGTCTTTCTAGGGTGTCAGCAGGTTCAGGTCGCCAATGAATGGGTTCTGCAAAATCCGCTGAGATGGCTAGACTGCATTGAGCAGTTCCGGGCCACTGCGACCTGGGCACCCAATTTCGCCTATGGCTTGATTAATGACCAGGCTGACCAAATTCAACAGCGACAGTGGGATTTGTCCTCTATGCGCTGGATGGGCAATGGGGCGGAGGCCGTGGTGGGCAAAACGACCCAGCGGTTCCTTGAGCTGCTGAAGCCCCACAGCTTAACTCAGACAGCGGTGAGTCCGGGCTACGGTATGACGGAGACCTGCTCTGGGATTGTCCATTCCCATCAGTTTGCACCGAGTACAGATACTCTCGTAGAGGTGGGTTCACCTATCCCTGGGGTCTCGGTACGAATCGTGGATCACCAAGATCAGGTAGTGATAGAAGGACAGATTGGGGCGCTGCAGGTACAGGGACTCACGGTGACGGCGGGGTATTATCAGCAGCCCGATTTGAATCGGGAAATTTTCACCTCAGACGGATGGTTTAGAACCGGCGACCTGGGGTTTTTAAAGCAGGGGCGTTTGACCATCACAGGGCGCGAAAAAGACGTGATTGTGATCAATGGCATCAACCACTACGCCCATGAAATCGAGGCTGCCGTTGAAGACCTAAAGGGGGTAGCGGTGTCCTATACCGCAGCCTGTGCCGTCAGCAGTGCAGGTGAGGGCGCTGAACAGTTGGCTCTTTTCTTTCATCCTGAGTCATCCTCGGGTCAAGATCTGGCACTTTTGCTCAAGCAAATTCGCAGAACCCTAAGCTTAGAACTAGGAATAAGCCCCGATTATCTAATCCCAGTGGCACCTGAAGAAATTCCCAAAACGTCAGTGGGTAAAATCCAGCACCAGCAGTTGAGGGCAAAGTTTCAAGCCGGTGCGTTCACTATTCAGATCAATAAAGTCACGGAGCTGTTGGGCGATCTTTCAGAGCTGCAAAGACCTCGCAATCAGGTTGAGCGGCAGTTGGCTGAGATTTGGCAAGGCGTGCTGCAGCGAGGCCCGAAGGCCGACCAAGGGCCAACGCAAATTGGCATCCACGATAACTTTTTTGAGCTGGGTGGAACATCGCTGCTGCTGGTGCAGGTACTGCATCAGGTTCAGAACCGTTTGCAGGTCGATCTATCGGTCGTGGAGCTATTTCAGTACCCCACTATTGATGCTTTAGCTCAATACCTCAGTCAGAGTCAGTCGAATGATTTAGCGCTAGAGCAGGCCCAAGCACGAGGTAAAAAACGAAGGCAGAAACAGGTCACAGAGATTGCTGTAGTAGGACTCTCCTGTCGATTTCCGGGGGCAGAAAACCAGGAGCAGTTTTGGCAGAATCTTTGCGATGGCGTTGAGTCCATCACTTTTTTTACAGACGAAGAAATCTTAGCTTCAGGTGTTGATCCACAACTTTTACAGCGATCGGACTACGTAAAGGCCAGTCCAATCTTGGGTGAGATAGAGACCTTCGATGCGAACTTTTTTAGCTATACCCCCAAGGAGGCAGAGCTAATCGATCCCCAGCAGCGCCTCTTATTAGAGTGTGCCTGGGAGAGTCTAGAGGATGCAGGATACGATCCTTGGTGCTATGACGGCTCGATTGCGCTCTATGCCGGGGCGTCAATGAATACTTTTTTGCTCAACAATGTTTATCCCAACCGCCATCGTTTGGATAATCACGACCCCATGCAGATGCTGAATCTGAGTTCAATGGGTGGCTTTCAGATGACGGTGGCTAATGATAAGGACTATCTGGCGACGCGGGTTTCCTACAAGCTCAATCTCAGAGGGCCGAGCGTCAATGTGCAAACGGCTTGCTCAACGTCGCTAGTGGCAATTCACATGGCGAGCCAGAGTCTGCTCAATGGTGAATGTGATATGGCTTTGGCGGGGGGCGTATCGGTTCATGCGCCGCAGAAGATGGGACATCTCTATCAGGAGGGAATGATTCTATCGCCAGATGGTCACTGTCGCGCCTTTGATGCTCAGGCACAGGGAACGTTGTTCGGCAGTGGCGCGGGGCTGGTGGTGCTGAAGAAGCTGGAAGATGCGATCGCATCTCGCGACAATATCTACGCCGTCATCAAAGGCTCTGCCCTCGGCAATGACGGGGGACAAAAGATGGGCTACCTCGCCCCCCAAGCCGAAGGGCAAACGGTGGTTGCGGCAGAAGCAATGGCAGTGGCAGAGGTTGCACCTGCATCCATTGGCTACGTCGAAGCCCACGGGACCGGAACCGAGTTGGGCGACCCGATTGAGATCTCTGCGTTGACCCGAGCGTTCAGTACCCAGCAGCGGCAATTTTGCGCCATCGGTTCCGTCAAGACCAACGTGGGCCACCTAAATATTGCCTCTGGGATTGTGGGATTTATCAAAACAACGCTTGCCGTTCAGCGTCAAAAAATCCCCCCCAGCCTTCACTTTGAGACCCCTAACCCACGCATTGATTTTGAGCACAGCCCCTTCTTCGTGAATACCAAACTGAGAGACTGGCCGGAGAGGTCTGCGCCGCGTCGGGCGGGGATAAACTCTCTAGGGATTGGCGGTAGCAACGTCCACGCCATTTTGGAAGAGGTTCCTGTTACTCAGCGATCGCCGACGATTGAGCGACCGGTGCATCTATTTACGCTATCCGCCAAAACAGAGCAAGCGTTAAAAGAGTTAGCCCAAAGGTCAGTTGACGATTTTCGTAATCATCCAGAGCTGTCGTTAGGGGATGTTTGTTTTACACGCAATGTGGGGCGGGCACATTTTGAATGGCGGGTTGCGTTGATCGTAGACCAGTCGGAGACTCTCGCAACTTCTTCCCTAGTCGATCTAACAACAAAGTTGGAAGACTGGCTGTCAAACCCTCAAGCCAGCAACCTTTACCAGGGGAAAGTCTCCCCAAAAAATACTTCAGCCAAAATTGCCTTTCTGTTCACGGGTCAAGGCTCGCAATATCTCGACATGGGGCGAGACCTCTACGAGACTCAGCCGGTCTTCCGTCAGGCTTTAGAAGATTGCAACACAATTCTCCGACCGCTGCTGGAGAGACCACTACTGGATCTTCTCTACCCCGAAACACCTCTCGAGGTACAAGAAGAGGAAACACCAAAGTCTCTCCTCGATCAAACGGCCTACACACAGCCTGCACTGTTTGCTCTAGAGTATGCTCTCTCTCAGCTTTGGCAGTCCTGGGGGATTCAACCCACCGCCGTAATGGGGCACAGCATTGGTGAATACGTGGCGGCCTGCGTGGCTGGCGTCTTCAGTCTAGAGGATGCCTTAAAGCTGGTGGCCGCTAGGGGACGCTTAATGCAGGCGCTGCCTGCTAATGGCGGCATGGTTTCAGTCGTGGCTGATGAAGCCACGGTGAATCAGTTCCTCGATCACGAACGTTCTGAAGTTGCAATTACCGAAGGTAGGCCACTAGCCATCGCAGCCGTCAACGGCCCAGAGAGTTTGGTGCTGTCGGGTGAGCGAACTGCAGTAGAACAGGTTGCAGAAAAACTCACAGCCCAGGGGATTAAGACAACCTGCCTCAATGTTTCTCACGGGTTTCATTCGCCGTTGATGGAGCCAGTACTAGCGGAATTTGAACAGATCGCTCAGCAGATCACCTATCACCCGCCACAAATTGAATTAATTTCGAATCTCACGGGAAAAAGGATTGGGGATGCGATCTCAACTCCAATCTACTGGTGTCGCCATATTCAGCAACCCGTTCAGTTCGCCGCTAGCATGAAAACCCTGACCCAGTCAGGGCACAACATCTATCTCGAATGCGGCCCCAAGCCTACGCTGCTAGGCATGGGGCGAGCGCTCCTTGAGAAACCCCACAATTCAGATCTGAACTCTGACGCTCTATACCTCCCCAGTCTTTGCTTCCAAAAGAACGACTGGGAAACAATTCTGCACAGTCTCGGCCAGCTCTACATTCGGGGCGTTGCAATCAATTGGGAAAACGTAGATCAGGGCTTTGAACATTATCGGGTTTCACTTCCCACCTATCCCTTTCAGCGGCAGCGATATTGGCTCGATCCACCGCCAGCCCAGGCTCTTTTACGAACAACTGCGAGGCATCCGTTGCTGGGGCAGAAAATTTCAACCCCGCTACAGCAAATTTTGTATCAGGCACAGATTTCACCTGAGCAGTCCAGCTACTTACAGGATCATCAAGTTAATACTACCGCTATCTTTCCAGGCGCTGCATTCCTAGAAATTGCGTTAGCAGCAGGAGTAGAATCTCCTAACTTAGATCTGCCTCTAACGGTACAAACGGTTGCGATGGAGCAAGCCCTACCGTTGATTGGCACTGTCAACGTGCAGACGATCCTGCAGCAAACAGAGACAGGATTAACCTTTGAGATCTTTAGCCAGAATTCCCGTGCAGACGCCGCGTGGCAAAGGCACTGTACAGGCAGTATCTCTCAGACGACTCCCCTCTCTGAACCCGTCATCGACTTAGAAGATTTACGTCGTCAGTTCCCGCAGGAGCGGGCGGTCAGCAGTCACTATCAGGCTTGTCAAACCCGTAGCCTCAATTACGGACCACAGTTCCAAGCCATTACGAAATTGTGGATCAAACCCAGTGCAGCCCTAGCGAAAGTCCAGCTTCCGACAGCACTGTCAGCCTCGAACTATTGCCTACATCCCGTGCTGCTAGATGCTTGCTGTCAAGCCATTTTTGCAGCCCTACCGGAGTCGGATACATCAACGCTGTTGCCCATTGGACTCGATTCTCTAACCCTCCACTGTCCTGCCAGCGATTGCCTGTGGAGCCATGTTCAATTGCATTCCGTCGCTGAGACGGTTACCGCCGATCTGATGCTGTACCGTCCTGATGGTCAACGAGTCGCTACGGTCACGGGGCTAACGGCAAAGAGAACAAATCTCCAAGCGGTGTTGGGAATGGAGCCGCAAGCTTGGCAAAACTGGCTATATCAGGTGGATTGGCGAGAGCAGTCCGGCCAGCTTGAGCCGACTGTAATGGAGCCAGGGCAATGGCTGATCTTTGCCGATCAAGGGGGTGTCGGTCAGCGGCTTGCCCACCAACTCGCGCAGCGGCAACAGCATGTGATCCTTGTGAGTCCAGATCCTCAAGAGAGTGGCTCAGTACATCAGCTTGACCCACAAGATCCACAGGCGCTGCGCCATTTGTTAGAGACGTTGCAATCTTTGCCGCTGACCTTGCAAGGCGTCATTCATCTTTGGAGTTTAGATGCCGTTAATGCAGAAAAAGACGATGCAGCAATCAGCGCAACAATACAGCAAAATTGTGGCTCGGCTCTCCATCTGATCCAGAGGTTACTGCAGGCACCCTCTCGACTCTGGCTAGTGACGCGGGGTACCCAGCGAGTGAATGATGAACGCCTTGATTGCTCTGCTCTCAGTCAGGCTCCACTGTGGGGATTGACGAAGACACTAATGCTGGAGCATCCTGAGTTCCCTGCGGCTGTGATCGACTTGGCCCCTCAGCCCACTGTGGATGAGCATCAGGCTCTCTGGTCTGAAATTCTTATATCGGAACCAGAGGTACAGGTGGCTTTGCGAGGCGATCAGCGATTTGTGGCTCGACTAGCTCCGGTGACCGTTGAGTCAGCCCATCGCCAACAGAAACAAACGCTTCAGGCATCTGTCTCAAGTCAGCTCGTCATCCCTGAGCGCGGCACCCTTGAGAATCTTCGCTGGCAGCCTCAAACTCGACGCCGACCGCAGGCAGGTGAGGTTGAAATTCGGGTAAGGGCAACGGGGCTAAATTTCCGAGATGTCTTGAATGTACTCGATCTCTATCCTGGTAATCCAGGACCGCTGGGGTTGGAATGTGCGGGAGATATCATAGCCATCGGAGCTGGAGTGAGCGGCCACCAGATTGGGGATTCGGTGGTTGCCATAGCGACTCCAGCTTTTTCTCAACACGCCACCACCTCTATCTTCGCCCCTAAACCCACATCACTCAGCTACGCAGAAGCTGCCACAATTCCCGTCGCGTTCATGACGGCTCACTATGCGCTCAATCATCTGGCCAAGATTGGACCGAACGACCGCATCTTGATCCATTCAGCGGCAGGCGGCGTGGGTCAGGCTGCAGTGCAGATTGCCCAACAAGCGGGAGCCGAAATTTTTGCCACGGCTTCGGAGGGGAAGTGGGAATGGTTGAGATCGCAAGGCATCCAACACATTTTCAACTCACGCACCCTAGACTTTGCCGAAGAGATTCAGGCCATCACGGGAAAAGAGGGCGTTACGATAACCCTCAACTCGTTAACGGGCAAATTCATCCCCCACAGCCTGTCGATCACCAGCGACCATTTTCTAGAAATTGGCAAACAGGGCATCTGGAAACCTAAAAACGTTTGCAAAAACTGGCCTCATCTCACCTATTCCATCGTTGATTTAATGCAAACAATGGAGAAAGAACCAGAGCAGGTGCAATCGCTTATCAAAGCAGTGATGGAGCAGTTTCAAGCGGGTGAGCTGAAGCCACTACCCTACAAAAGCTTCTCGGCAGCGAAGGTGGTGAATGCTTTTCGCTACATGCAGCAGGCGAAACACATCGGCAAAGTGGTGGTGGAGCAAGCCGCCACTCCGGTAGTTCCTAAACAATCAAAAAATCCATTAGCCCAACTTGCAACGGGGTCCGTGCTGATTACGGGTGGTTTAGGAGACTTAGGGTTGCTCGTTGCACAGTGGCTAGCAGATCAGGGTGCAAGGCATCTCATTTTAGTCGGACGGCGATCGCCCTCTCCCAAAGCGCAAACGCAGATTCTCCAGCTAGAGAAGTCGGGGGTACAGGTACAGGTCATGCAGGCCGATATCTCTCAGCGAAATGATGTCACCCGATTACTGGATCCCTACCATCGCGCCACCGCATCGAAAGTGAATAGCACAAACGTTGCACCAAAGACGCATGTGAACAATAGCCACCCCCAAGCGACGCCTCCACTGAGAGGCATTATTCATGCCGCAGGTATTTTAGATGACGGAATGCTTCAAACCCTAAACTGGGAGGAATTTGAATCAGTCTTGAAGGCAAAAGTGAATGGAGCCTGGACACTTCACCAACTCACCGCCGATCTTGATCTAGATTTTTTCGTTCTCTTCTCCTCTGCCGCCTCTTTACTAGGTTCAGCAGGACAGGCGAATTATGCCGCCGCCAACGCCGCCCTCGATACCCTTGCTCAGGCTCGTCAAAGCGCCGGATTACCTGCGCTCTCAATCAATTGGGGACCGTGGGAGCAGCTAGGCTTGGCAAATCATATCAATGCTGGTTTTCAGGGAATGGATCGCATTGAGCCACAAATCGGTTTGGCTGTTCTCGATCATCTGCTACGGCAATCATGGGCACAGGCTGGCGTTCTGCCCATTCATCAATCTCAGTGGACCGTTCCGACCGGGATGTCTGACTTTTGGTCGGAACTAGCGGTCAAGCAACCTGCTGATTGGCTGGAGGCCCTTCGAGGAGCTTGCGATCGCAAGTCCTTACTATTTCAGTATTTACGTTCTGAAGTGGCCCGACTGCTGGGGCGTGATGCCTCTGCCTTAAACGATCCTGAAACTGGTTTTACAGACCTGGGGCTAGACTCTCTAACCACAGTCGAATTCAGGAATCGCCTACAGACTGCACTTAGCTGTTCGCTTTCTTCAACGATTCTCTATGATTACCCTACACTTCCGTTGCTGACAGAATATTTAATGCACCAAATATTCCCTGCCGACTCATCTGTTAAGCCGGCCTCGACAAATCTGTACTCCACCAGCTTGAATAAATTATCAGAGGCCGACGCAGAAACACTCTTGCTTCTGCAACTAGAGCAACTTGACTCCAATTTTAGAAAGAACTAATCCATAACCTCAGATCGAGGGTGGGGATATGCTGATCAAAGTAGGTTGAAAAAGCTTGATAAGTACGGGCGAGTTCTCGCATTGTCGGTATAAAAGGGGCTTCTGCGGCCACATGGTCGGTTATGCAGTTCTGGGGCTGGATTGTGATGTATCCTACATTCCGCAGGTAGTACACTTTTCTAGGAGCCATACTAGAGAAGGGTTACAGGGCCTATCAAAAATCGGCTCTGTTCCATCAATCCAGGTTGCATCACCTGAAAAAACAGATCACAGACTCTCTAGAAGCCAGATTGGAAAAGCAATACAGGTTAATCGGCCACCTGTATCTCAACGCTCTGAGGGAGGTATTCTTGAATTTCGGGCTAAAGCTCAAAGCCTTTACTGGAAAAGGCTTACAAGAATTCACTAACCTGCGGAACGTAGGATGTATTCTTCCTGCTCTGCCTCTGTTTGAGTACTGAAGTGCAGGCGGAGGAAGCCTGCAACTTCATTGATTGCAACCTTGCCAGACGAGATCGCGCCCCCTAGCTGAAAGAAGCCATGAATGACGCCAGGGTAACGAGTATGAGTCACCCAACAACTTGCCTCGCGCAGTCGCTGGGCATAAGCCTCACCTTCATCCCGTTGAGCGTCGAGTTCTGCCGTGATGATCAGGGCTGGTGCTAGCTGTGACAAGTCAGAGGCATGCAATGGTGAAGCGTAGGCTAGCGTGCGTTGATCTGGATCGGGGGTATACAACTCAACCTGCTTGAGAAAGTTTTCACGAGATTGAGATGGATGCAAAAAATCTAACTCCCGCCATGAATCAGTGTCTGCATTCAGATCTGTGTTTGGATAGATCAAGATCTGGACAGTCGGCTGGTCCCGGTTGCGATCGCGACACATCAGACAAACGGCGGCAGCCAGCAAGCCTCCTGCACTATCGCCTCCGACTGCAATTTGAGTTGCGTCAATCTGAAGTTGCTCCGCTTCTTTTCTGACCCATTCCAAAGCGGCAAAGCAATCTTCGGGTGCTGCAGGGAAGGGGTGTTCAGGTGCTAGACGGTAGTCAACGGCAATCACGGTGCAGTTGCTGCGGTTTGCGATCGCACGTAAAGGCCGATCGTGGGTTTCCAAATCCCCACTGACGAACCCACCGCCATGCAAGTAGACCAGTGCAGGCCGTCTGCCGGGGGCGGGGCGATAAAGCCGTAGCGGAATGGGGCCAGAATCTGAAGCAATCTCGTACTCTTCAACAGAATCAACGGCTTCAGCTTCCCCAGCGAGGGGAATAATTTGCCGATACTCACTGCGGATCGCCTCAATCCAGTCCCCCTCGGGTGGAGAGGAGTCCTGGGACTGCATTTGCTCCACTAAGGCACGGGTGTCCGCTGTCATTTTGGCGAGTAGGTCTGGGTTCATGCGATCGCAATACTCACAACGTTAACTTCAAGTGCTTTATTAGACCTTTAGTAAGGTGTCTGATTACCTTCAATGAAATCGGAGGGAAGGATATCGCTGAATAGCATCTTCTGAAGTTCAACGCCCTCGGGACGGCTCCAGTCTTGCACCAGTTCAGCAAGCAATGTAATCGTTGCCGTTAGAACCACACCCGCATCATGCATTCGCTGGTGAGCCAATCGCTCCGAAAGGTGAAATGGAGACCCCGAAGCATCCATCACGGCTTGAACACCGTAGCCTTCTTGTACCGCGCTAATGGCGGGAAAGATTAGGCAGACATCTGTTGTGATTCCGGCCATGATCAGGTTTTTCCGTCCCGTCTCCTTAACGGCTTGGACGAAATTGGGGTCATCCCAGGCATTGACGATTCCAGCCCGTTTGACTCTTGCTGCATAGGCCTCCGGCAGCATTTCTGATAGAGCCTCCATCAATGGTCCTTGAAACCGATCCTCCTGGCTGCTGGTCAAAACGACTGGCATTTTAAGCGTCTTGGCGATTTGGGCCAGCGCGAGGGTGTTTTTCTCGACTTCAGATAGGGGTAAGTTCTTGATCAGCTTCATTGTGCCGACCTGATGGTCAATTAGCAGTAGGGCCGAGTTGTCTTGGGTGAAATTGAATGCGGTCATGTTTGTGGGTCTCCTTATTGTTTTTTGTTTGCGTCAGCCGTTTAAAAACAGGTCAACGATTTCAGGGGAGGGAGCGATGTTGCCGTGAGCCATCAGTGTCTGACCGTCTAGCGCCACTGCAACTCTCGCAACATTGGCCCCGTGGTGATAGGCCGTCTCCAGCATTTCGGTTGTGACCCCGACGGGTTCCATTTTGGGGCCGCCGGAACGACCGTTGGGTCCCCAATGCATTCCCGCTACGTCAAACCCTGGCGTTGTTTTGGGCAAGGTCACCAGCACCATGCCGCAGGCGGCCATTGCACTCAAAATACCAAGCTGAGCCAGCTCACAACCCGCACCCATATTGCCGTAGCCGCCGCCCACGCTAAAGACGCCGCCCACTTTGCCCACCATGTCATCGGTCAACCACAGCTTTTCGAGGGTGTCTTCGATAAAAGCTTTAATACGGGCATCTGCGGTTCGATGACGGATGGGTGTCCCCACAATCAAAGCCTGACAGGTCTTAACATGGTCAATCTCGACTTCATTAGAGCTTTTGTAAATGACCTCAGCCCCTGCGACAGAGCGAGTGCCATCTGCAATCGCTTTTGCCATCTTTTCGGTATTGCCGAGGCTTGTGGTGTAGACAATCAAAATGTTGGTCATAGGTCTCACTAGAAAGAAAAAATGACGCGCACGGTACTGGAGAAAATGATGCCGTTGGTGGCTTGATTGCCGGGGTTGGTCACCACCTGCAGCAGCGGCGTCACACGGATATTGTCGCTAACCGGTACGTTATAGAAAACCTCAAAGTTGGTTTGAGTGCCATCTCCAACCGCGCGCTCAATTAGAGGCTGGCCTGCAGCAATGCCCGCCAGTGCATCCGGCATGAATAAATCTTTGACAGAGACGCCAGCCATCCAATAGTTAGGCCGGAGATCACCGAGGGTGGTGTTGTCGTAAGCGCCGTAGCCATAGCGCCCAAATAGGCCGATGCGATCGCTAACTGCAACTTCAGCATTGAGTCCTAAGACATCAAACTCACTGCCAATCACCTTGCCGCGACTGTACTGGAGTCGCATAGCGAAAGATCCAGGAGAATACTCTAGCTCCACTAATCCTTGATTAGGATCACCGAAGAGTCCCCCCGCAGCCCCTAGACCGGCAACGGGGAACAAGGCAATATCATCCGGTCCCCCACCCCCAATCAGGCCATCGTTTTCGGGCAATAGACCGGCAGCATCACCCGCCACGTACATCGCTCGTAGGTGGAAGGGACCTTGGTTTGGATTCCACTCTAGGACAGCACCTGCACCTGCTGGACGGGGGAACAGAACGAAATTATTAATGAATGCCTGGGTAGAAAAATCGAGAGGAGTATTGGCATAGCTATTGGTGTCGGCGTAGTCGCTAATCACAAGCTGTGGCCCAATGGTGAGCTGCAGATCCTGCAGCGGAGAAAAGCTGTAATACAAGCGGGCCAAACTGATTAGGTCGTCTCGACCTTGGGTGGTGTAGTCCAGGTTGCTGCCCAGGTTCGGTTCTAGCAGACCTGTGGCATTATCTGTCGTACCATCACTGCCGGTGATCAGTCGGACTTGAAGCTGATCGGTCCCGTTAAAGCTGGTGTTTAGAAATAGCGCAGTTCTTTGAATAAAAGTGGGCCGAGGCTGGTTTTCACTGATCAAAACCCCACTAGGAGCAATGATGCGATCTCCCGTAAATCCTCCAGCATTGGCGGCAAAAATCACCTGACCGACAAACTTAGTCGCTGTAGAGAACTGATGAGCGTCTATGTCTGCCGTTTTCGCTTCTAGCGTTTTAACTCGTCCTTGGACAGCCGATAATTCTGAGGCAAACTCTGTCTGGAGTGTTTGCAGAGTATCCAAGTCTGACCGAGATAGCTGACGTTGACTCAACTCCTGAATGGCTGTGTTGAGGACCGATGCAAACTCAAAGCGACTCAGGGCGCGAGCGCCTCGAAACGTATCATTCGGATAACCTGTAACGACCCCATAGTCTTCAATTAAAGACTGCAACGATTGAAAAGCCCAGCTAGAGGCTTGAACATCGGTCAATTGATCAACAGAAGTTAGAGGACGATTTGCAAAAGATGGATTGCCGCTTAGATTTTCTAGCTCCCCTAACGGGGGAGAGAATATTTCTGTTGCGCTGCTCATTAACAGTCCGGCTTGCAGGGTTGCGAAGAAGCAACTGGGACCGAGAACAAGTGTTCGACCAGTGGTCTGAAGACTCCGGGTGGTCTTTGCAAAGTTGATTAGTATTGCGGTCTCCCCAAAGATCGATTTGCTGTTTTTCTGTGGATGGTGCCGAAGACCTCTTAAACTTACTGAGTGGCTATAACCCTTGTCCAATACCGATCTTGAACGTAATCAATACCTTTTAGGTATCAATCAAAAATGGAGCTTCGACAACTAAAGTATTTCTTGGCAGTGGCAGAAGAACTCAGTTTTGGGCGTGCTGCGGAGCGTCTTCTTATTTCTCAGCCGCCTCTGAGCCGTCAAATTCGTCAGCTTGAGCAAGAAATGGGCGTTGAATTGTTTCACCGCACGAAGCGTCAAGTTGAACTCACAGAAGCAGGTCGTGCCTTTCTCCCTGAGGTGCGTCAAGTCTTAACCCAGGCTGACGTGGCGGTCCAGGTTGCCCAGCGGGCCAGCCGAGGCGAAGTCGGGCGGCTGGTTGTCGGCTTTGAAGCTTCTTCTACCTATGATGTGATTCCACTCTCGCTAAAACGATATCAAGAGCGTTTCCCAGATGTAGAGTTGGTGGTCTACGGCATGACAACGGAGGAGCAATTTAAAGCGCTCCTGAAGCAGCGCATTAATATTGGGTTTATGGTGTCGCCTGTGAAGGATGAAAGATTCACGATTGAAACCATCCTGGAAGAGCCTTTGACCGTCGCACTTCCAGAGGGGCATCCCCTAACCCATCAGAGCCAGATTAGGATTCAAGATTTAGAGCACGAACCTTTCATCACGTTTCAGCGAGAGCGCGGCTGTGGTCTTTACGATCGCACAATTGCTGTCTGCCAGCAGGCAAATTTTAGCCCCATTATTGTTCAAGAGGCAGATGAGATGCAGGTTATTCTTGGGTTTGTGGCAGCAGGAATGGGGATAGCGTTGTTGTCTGCCTCAGTCCAACAGTTTCAGAGACCTAAGGTTGTTTATCGTCAGCTTTACAGTGCACCCCAGATTGATTTGTCCTTAGCATCACGTCGCGACAATTCGAGCGCCATGCTGCAGACATTTGTAGAAGTCGTCAAAGAAAGTCTTGGGGGCACTGCTGTATAAAAATCAGAGAAATGGTAACTTAACCGCGTCTCAATCCAATCACCAATTGTCTGGAAATTCTTCAACAGCCCCTGAAAGTTCAAAACGAACGGCACAATATAAACCGCTACCCGCAAGTTTTTGGGTGTTGCGATTCACAGAATATACCCAGAAAAGGCATGGCTTGGATTTTGAGATGAGTTAGTCTGCGGTCTCTGTGAGTACAACTTCGTAGAGATGAAACTCATTTTCTGCCAGTCCATCCCAGTAGGGTTTTTCTTTACCGAAGCCGGGTTGCTTTTGCAGTTCCTCAATAGCCTCAGCATTCTCCCACTGACCATAGTTAATCACACGAGTGCCGTCTAAACTGCGATGGAAGTTTGCCGATAGCAGTCCAGGCTGACCCATTGCTGGAACAACATGTTCCTTGGCCAATTCCACCATGCGGGGTTGGTTTTCAGGCTGCATCCGAAACTCAGCAAAATGGGCTAGGTAGCCGCCAGCTTTAATCTCAGGAATACCAATCTTAGTTTCAGAAGCCACGACTTCGTAGACATGCATATCTGGTGGACCGAAGGCTCGCACCGCTTCTCCTTTTGCTTGGGCTTCAGCATTATTGATGAAAGCTTCGTAGTCTGCTTGGCTTCGCCATTGGGCATAGTTGGCGACCTTCACCCCATCCGTACTCTTGTGGATGTTGGCAGAGATAAAGCCAGGTTGCTGTTTGACGGTGGGGAGGAAAGTTGCGATCGCATCCACTAATTCCTGCTGCTGAGATGGCTCCACCGTAAAGACAATGATGACAGTCGTCACTTCGTTGTTAATGGCAACCGTGGGCATACCAAGATCCTCTAGTGATGAGCTTGGTTGGATTGTGATGATCTGAGGTCGGTCGGAGATCATCATAGTTCCTCTTAGACAATACCGCTGTTGGCGCGAATGCTCTGCCCCGTAGTCCAGTGGACATCATTTGAGGCCAGCATCGCCACTGCAAAATGTATTGGGGTGCAGCATCCATTCCTTGCTGTGTTTTCCATTATCAGCCAAATGCGAACGATACGGCGATCGCTAGAATCTCGTTCTCGATACACGAGGTTGCGATCCTCCATGCGGTCAACGACGCCGGTTAGGGTTGCGCCAAGCTGCTTGAGTTTGTTGGCAATGCCGGAGGTGGACAGCCCATCTTCTTCCCACAGGCAGCAAAGGACAAGATAGTGAAATGGTGTCAACCCGTGAGGTTCCAGTCGCTCTAAAAAATCTCGATACATGAGTTGGGAAACGAGTTTGACTTTGTAGCCAAGGTTGTAGGGTGCTAGCGTAGGGTGCCACTGCCGGAGAAAATCAGCATTCGAGGAGGAACTGGGCATGGCATGGCAAGACTCGTGGCTAGACAGGAGGACAGGTGTATAGACTATCCTACGCTTCTCGCTGTTTTCGCTTGTTTGTGTTGTCGGGGTGCGGGATGCGATTACCGTTTGCGAAGCTCCTCCCCCGGAGACAGGTAGGCCAAAGGCCATCGCAATCGTCACTACTGCTCCCCACGGGTTCGAAGGATGAGTCAGAGGTTTCTCTCGAACTATAGATCCTCCAATATTTCCTTCAGATTACAGCAAACGACTGTGTAACAACCCTATAGCCGGAGTTATCCGACTCTAGCTTGATGATGTCATTATCTCAACGTTATACGAGAGTTGGCGGATAATGCCCCTCCTACGGAAGTTATCAGCCGCCATTCATATAATTATTTAGACCGCTTAAATTACTAATGGTAATACTTCTGAGAGGATCACTCTTTGAATGCAATGCTGACCAAACTAGATTTTGTTCTGATCGGATACTTTACCAAAGTAAATTGTTATCAATAGCCATGAAATGACCACTATTATATTTTTGCTTCTTGTCTGTTTCATCGTTGTAGTTTTACTTCTGCCTTATGGGCTAATTTCAGCTAATCCATTCCCTACACCATCAGGACAGTGGAAAGTAGGTACATCCGACTTCATTTGGAATCTACCCAGTCACTCTGGAATCATTGCTAAGATTTGGTATCCAAGCAATACGAGACAAGATATTCATAGCCCTTACATCGACCATCTTGACCGAACATTATCGGTGATGACCACAGGACTGAGTCCTCTATCCAAGTTAATTCTGAACAGGCTTTGTCTCGGTCGGATCCAGGCTCCGTCCATGATTGATGCAACCTTAGCTCAGAGTCAACATGGCTTCCCAACCATTCTTCTTTCACCGGGTTTTGGTGGTGTCAACTTTCTGAATACCTTTTATGCATTAGAATTTGCCAGTCATGGTTTTATTGTTGTTGGCATAAATCATCCAGGTTGGAGTTCTGGGAGTCTGCTTGTCGATGGCTCACAAATTGCATTTAACAAAGTTGATTTCAATAATGTTGATCGTGCAGACACTCTCTTTGCTGAAATTGTTGAGAAGAAAGCAAATAATCTATCTGCCGTTTTAGACGAATTATTTCATCTAAATGCCACTATTGATTCATGGTTATATCAAAAAATTAATCCAGATAAAATTTTTACTGCTGGACATTCTTCCGGTGGCTCTGCCAGTTTTTTGGCTTGTGGAGCAGACTCACGAATTGCGAAAAGTGTTAATCTCGATGGCTTCCTTTACATGGATCGGATTGACATTGCTGGTGTAGGAAAATAATTTTTACTAATTTTGTCTAATCGGGACAAATATACATCTAAAGGAAACAAACCACAAAATAGCTTTGATGTAGTAATGACAAAAGACAAAACCCGGATCGATCAATTTACACGTCATGCCAATGTACATAAGCATTTATTACACTCAGCCAATCACTTTAGCTTCATAGATTTACCGTTTATTCTCAACCCTGTGTTTAGCAAGTGCATTGGTTTGTTCGGTGAGACAGATGGACGTGATCTATTATTGAAAACATCAGAAACAATGATTGATTTTTTTGATGGGACAAATTAAATAGTAAGCACTGAAAAAAGAGATGCACAATGAAACAGAGGCATAACAACGCCCATGCGCGCCGACCGCCGAAAGTTGTTCGGTTACAGTACAGGGGTGATGTGCAACGTTAGTGAATGGATTTCGCAAGTACTTACAGTAAACGTTTAGGGTGAAGCGTTGCTAGTCGCTCCCTACATATTGGCTCCACCATTGACCACAATATGCTGAGCCGTAATCCAGCGGGCCTTGTCACTCACCAAAAATGCAACCACATCAGCAATATCTTCTGAACGACCAATCCACTTGAACGGAGAGCTGTTGGCGGCGGCTTCATGTACTTCATTCGGCATATTATCGAACATTCCTGGCGTAGTAGGTCCAGGCAAAAGTGTGTTTACGGTGATACCGCGATCGCCAATTTCCTGTGCCAAAATCTCAGTGAACATTTTGATCGCGTTCTTGCTAGCCGCATAAATGGCTAGTCCTGAGTCGGGATATACCGTCGTCGTAGACGAGATATTGATAATCCGTCCGGGTAGTCCGCCAGATGCAAGGATAGAGGTAGCTCAATCGTTCATGCTCAACAATGTCACCCCTAATCTGTCCTAGCTGCGGGTCTCAAAAGATCGTCAAAAACGGTCGCATCCATAACGGCAAGCAAAACCACAAATGCAGAGCCTGTGACCGTCAGTTCGTCGAAGCCCCCCAGCAAAAGCGCATTGACCAGCGCACCAAAGCCCTCATTGATAAGCTGTTGCTTGAAAAACTGCCTCTGGCAGGGATTGCAAGGGTTTGTGATGTTTCCGACAGCTGGCTGCAACAGTACGTTAACCACAAATATGCAACAGTGCCCTAAACGGCGAACGTCTCGTCAAAAAAAAGGCCCCTTAACGATTCAGTGCGATGAGATATGGTCATTCGTCAACGATAAGAGCAACAAGCAGTGGATTTGGCTGGCCCTTGATGTCGCTACTCGTGAGATTGTTGGAGTTTATGTGGGTGAGCGTTCTGAGCACGGTGCCCAACAGTTATGGACTTCACTACCCGCGGTCTATCGTCAATGTGCAGTAGCATATACCGATTTTTGGAATGCCTATGGATGTGTTTTTCCCAGCAAACGCCACAAAGCGGTGGGTCAGGAAACAGGCAAAACGAGCTATATTGAGCGCTTCAATTACACCATGCGCCAGCGAGTCTCTCGCCTAGTGCGTAAGACCCTGTCGTTTTCAAAAAAGATTGCTAATCATATTGGTGCTATCTGGATGTTTGTACACCACTACAATGAATCCTTACACGATTAGGACTACCGAAAATTCAAGTTTAGTGTTTTTGATTCTGACTCGACATCAATTCTAGGGCTTCTTCCTGACTATAATCTCTTACTTTCTTGCTCCTGTTGGGCTGAAAATCTTGTATTAGCCCCATTAGAGCAGGAATTACCGTCGGCGTTAAGAAAGTAGATAAAGCCAGACCACCCGTTAGCGTAATACCCAAGCCCTGATAAAGCTCTGCGCCTTTTCCGGGAAGGATTGCTAGAGGAAGCATTCCTAGCACACTCGTCCCTGCGGACATGAAAATGGGTCGCAAGCGATCGCCTACCGCATGATATAAAGAGGCGTCATATTCCATGCCTTCCTCTTGCAGCTGTAAGGCGCGATCGACGAGAAGAATCGCGTTGTTTACGACGACCCCAGTGAGGATGACAAACCCCAGTCCTGTGATCATATCGAGGGGAACGACGACACCTGGAATAGCATTAGCAACGACTAAAGACAATAGCGCTCCGGTCATGCCCATCGGGACGGTTGCCATGATTAGTAACGGGTAGATAAAAGAGCGATACAGCGCCACTAGCAGTAAATAGGTAATGACTAATGAGAGTAAGAAAGTAGACCCTAACTGAAAGAGTGTCTCGGCTAAAACGTCTGCCGATCCGGCTAACTCAACGCGAACACCGGACGGTAGTTCTTGACGTAAAGGTTCGAGAATTTCTTGTTCGGTGCGATTGATTAACTCACCCAGCGGGGCTTCTCTAGAGACAGAAGCCGTCAGCGTAATAGAGCGCTCTAAATTGACGTGGTTGATGGCATCTGCGCCCGTCGTTTCTAATACCTGAGCAACATCGGCTAGCTGAACGCTTTGACCATTACCACTGTAAATAGCGAGTTCCCGTAGCTGTGCAGGCGTTTCTACAAAGGTATCTTGTAACTCAACCGAAACATCTAGTTCTCTTTTTCCATCGACAAATTCTGAGGCTCGTAAACCGCCCAAAGCAGCCTGTACCATTTCGCCGACTTCACCTTCGGACAATCCGACTTCTGCCAAACGTTCACGGTCGGGCATTACCTGTAATTCTGGCGCGCCCGTGACAAAGTTGGAGCGAACATTTTCAATGCCAGATAGTTCACTAATTTGTTGGTTAAGCTGTTGCTGAAGCGCATCTATTTCCGCTAAGTTTTCACCAATTACCTGCACTTCAAATTCTTTACCCGGATTTTCAAAAATAGAGGACCGCATAGGCACGAGGAAACGGTAGCCAGGAAAATCGTTGCTTCTGGCGTTTAACAGATCGACTAAATTATTGAGCTTGTTGCTGGTGGCCTCTTCAGATTTAACAAAACCGCCAATAAATCTATCGCTCGAACGATGGATAGAAACAGTATGCATAATCTCTGGTTGAGAGCTCAGTAAATCTCTCGGTGCTTGAGAAAGTTCAATCCCTTCGGGAATACTCGTTCCCGGAAAAGGCTCGGCTAACCAGATAATCATGTTGCGATTTCCCTCTGGCAAGTAGTCGGCGGGGGGTAATAGTTGGGAACTGGCGAATAATAAAAGGATGGGGAGCGCTAGAACGAGTAGGCGACGGTTTAATTTACCTCTGCCAACTGACCACTGCACTGTTTTCAAAATGAATTGCTCTAATCTTCTTTGAAAGTGGCGAAATACAGCCGAAGTTTGAGCTACCGCACGTTCTAACCTATTGCCGCCTCGATAGTCTCCTTCTGATAGCATCTGCTCGGCTTCCGATCGTTTAAGAAACAGTCCGGCCAGCATCGGAATCAGGGTGAGAGCGGCAAATAGGGAAAACAGGACCGAAGCAGACAGCGCAATCCCGATATCAAAGAATAGCTGTCCAGCTTCTCCGGTCACTAAGACTATCGGGGCAAACACGACTACCGTCGTTAAAGTAGACGCCAGCATCGCGCCGCCGACTTCTTGGGTGCCGTCAATGGCCGCTTTCATCGGCGTTTTACCCTGCTGCATATGGGTAAAGACGTTTTCTAAGACAACAATGGCATTGTCTACGACCATCCCTACCGCAAAAGCCAGTCCCGCTAGGCTAATGACGTTGAGGGTGCGGCCTAGTAGGTAAAAGACGATGAAGACCGTAATTAGGGTGGTGGGAATTGCGATCGCAATCACACCGACTGTTCGTAGCGAACCTAGGAACAACAGCAATACCAACGCGGCTAAAATCGCCCCGAGAATCAGATTACTCTGGACGAAAGAAATCGACTCATTGATATAGTCATTTTCGTCATAAACAATCTCAAAGGCGATCCCTTCTCCCTCGCGATCAAATCTAGCTTCTAACTCAACCAAGGCTGCTCTGATGCCTGCGGATATTTCGGGTACGTTACCCCCAACCTGTCGCACAATGCCGGTGGCGACCGCCGGTTCGTTATTGGCGATGAGGGCGCGGTCTTGGATGGCGCGTCCCATCCGAGCTTCGGCGACATCACCGAGATAAACCGTCCCGGCCTCATCCCGACGCAGCACAAATCCCTCTAACTGTTCCACGTCTTCAATTCGACTGACCGTCCGTACCCGATACTCTCTTCGCCCTAATACTAAAGGCCCGCCCCGAATATCGCGGTTGTTGTTACGGAGGGTCGCAGCCACATCGCCAATGGTAAGACTGCGAGCGGCCAAGGCTTTAGGATCAACAATGACCTCAACTTCTCTGGCTCTACCGCCCGATATGAAAAACTGTCCCACACCTTGCACCTGACGAAAGCGCGGAACAATCACTTCGTCCACTAAATCCCGATAGTGATAATCATCAGCCGTGAAGCCTTCCTTGGGAACTAACACGACCCACATCATGGCATCGCTGCTACCGCTAATGACTTCGACATCAGACTCGTCGGCTTCTGCCGGGAGTGCTTCAACTTGCTGTAGCTTGCTAAACACGTCGACTAAGGAGCGCTCGATATCGCTACCCCATTCAAATTCGACCCCAATGGTGCTGACGCCTGCGCCACTGGTACTGGTAATTTCTTGTATACCCTGAACCTCTTCGAGCCTTTCTTCAATCGGGCGGGTCACCAAATCTTCTACTTCTGCCGGAGAAGCCCCCAGGTAGGGAGTCGTAATACTGATTTCGGGGCGATCGCCGCCAGGCTGCAATTCTAGGGGTAGTTGGAATAATGCCAGAATGCCAAAGAGGGCAAGCAGGCAAAACAAGACGCCTGTGCCGTGTCGCCATCGGACAGCGGTTTTAATTAAACTCATTTGCCTAAGTTGCTAGTAAGTGATTATCGCGGTCGCGACTCGATTGCTTTTGGCGGCAAACCTGCTGCGGCTGCCTAATT
The DNA here is from genome assembly GCF_003231495.1 of Acaryochloris thomasi RCC1774. Taxonomy (NCBI): domain Bacteria; kingdom Bacillati; phylum Cyanobacteriota; class Cyanophyceae; order Acaryochloridales; family Acaryochloridaceae; genus Acaryochloris; species Acaryochloris thomasi. The sequence continues at coordinate 21,231 of NZ_PQWO01000006.1, read as the reverse complement.
GACGACCTGTACTGGAGCGTCATCGGTGAGGCCATCTCCGCCGGTAACGACAATATTTTGACCTGCTCTCAACTCGGCATTAGCAATGACGACGTCTTGCCCCAAGTCCGCCGATATTTTGACTTCAAGCTGTTGCGCTTGATCGTTATCAACCACAAACAACAGCCATTCATCCCCCCGCCGGGTCAACGCCTCACGAGGCACGACAAAGGTATCTATACTTTCGATCGGCACGGCTAAGCTTGCCTGAATTGCCATGCCTGGCAGCAGTCTTGGCGGTGGAGTATTCAAACTCACCCTCACTCGCTGCCGACGAGAAGCGGTGTCAGCGGTGGGTACTACGGCGGTAATTTCTGTTGCCTGTTGCCAGTCAGGTAACGCTCTAGCGTTGAGGGTGACCTGCATTCCTGGAGCCACTTGCCCGCTTAAGCTTTCGGGTACTTCTAGAAAGATCTCTAAAGAGCGATCGCTAACGATAGTCACGACAGGGTCGCCGACTTCGACGTAATCACCAGGATCGACATCCCGCGACTGGACTATTCCCAAAGAGGCTGCTTTAACCTCTGTGCGCCGCACCCTCAACTGTATTTGTTCGACGACTACATTAGCAGCATCTACCAAGCCTCGCTGAGCATCAACTTCTTCTTTGGTAGCGCCTGCCTGTGCCTCAGCGAGTAAAGCTTCAACACGGTATCTTTCGCTTCTAGCAGCGTCAGCTTCGGTTCTTGCTTCGATTAAATCTCTTTGAGAGAGTGCTCCTCTTTCAGTCAAATCCGATATCCGTTCCAAATTATCTTTTGCCTCTAACTCTCTAGCTGTGGCTGAGTCTAATTCTGCTTCTCTTTGGGCAATTATTTCGGGACGAGTCCCGACTTGTAACCTGGCTAAATTGCTTCTTTCCTGGGCTAATCTCGCCTGTGCCTCGGCTAAAGCCAATCTAGAATCGGCATCGTCAAGCACGGCTACTGTCATTCCTGGCGTAACGCGATCTCCTTCTCTAACCGAAACGCTCTGTACCGCACCATCTAGCTGCGGACTTAACGTTGCCCTTTCTCCTGCCTCCACTTGTCCTAATAACCTTACCTGCCTGTTACCCGTACCTGATGTTAGAGCTATCGTTTCAACGGATTTGGGCGGTGGCGTTTGTGCGTTAGAGTCGGCTGTTGGTGAAGAACTCGTTGTAAACACTTGCCACAAACCAACGCCTCCTACCAGTAAGAGTGCAAGTAACCATCCAGGTAGCTTAATTTTTTTCTGGTTAGGTTTTTCCTGCTGTTGTTCTGACGCTGGTTCTAATTCTGGAGACTGTTGGGACGAAATATTAGCGGATGTCATGACTCTAAATTTCACCTTTTTTGACATCTTTGACCTGTCCCTTACGGATCATGTATGTCGCCTCATATCTTTTGAGCGCTTGTCTAATCAGCGTACTAAGAGAGTCTCATTTGTATTAACTGCGCCCGCTCCGGTTTCGGTTGCTCCACCAATCACATAAATTTGGTTGCCGATCGCTCCTGCTGCCATACCATGACGCGGAGTTGGCATGTCCGGGACCGAATTCCACTGATCTAACGCTGGATCGTAAACCCATGCTTCAGCAATAACCGCTTGTTCTGGAACCCACTGTTCACCACCAAAGACATACAGCTTGCCATCTACAGCTGTAGCAGTGATACCCCCTGCGGCTTGGGGTAGCGGGGCAAGCGTTTCCCAATTTTCTGCTTCTGGATCGTATGCTTCAAGGCTGGCTACGTTAACGTTTGCATACTCGCCATTTTCTTGTTCCGTAAACTCGCGCCCGCCGACAACATACATTTTTTCATCAATAACCGCTGCTGCATGGCTATTTCGGGCGGTGGGCGCATCAGGAGCAGGCGACCATACTTCGGTGATAGGATCGAAAACTAATAGACTAGCAGTATCAAAATGATCGTTGAAGTTTGTCGAATCAGGCGTTCCTTTTAAGCGCCCACCAACCACGTAGATTTTTCCGTCTATGACCGCAGCCGTATGTTCACCGCGCGGCTGTGGCAAAGGCGTACTTTCAGTCCATTCTTCTATATTAAAATCGTAGACAAATACGGTGTTTTGAGCTTCCCAGTTAGGAAATCCTCCGACAAATCCACCTATTCCATAAAGTTGATCCTCAACAATAGAGACCGCAACATGATGCCGTGCTTCCGGTAGAGGACTGAGTTCAGTCCATGTATCTCTAGTAGCGTCATATTCCAGAAAATTGTCTGAAACACTCTGTGCACCTTCGAATAGACCGCCAAGGGTATATATTTTATCGTTTCTTATATCGGCGTAAATTTCTTGTACTTCTGCGGGGAGAGGCGCTGCATCTGTCCACTGTAAATCTGTCTGGGCTGCTGCCGTAGTTGCCAAAAGTCCAGCTAATGCGGTAATTGCTATTTTTGCAATTTTGTTCTTCATGACTGTATTTTTTATGACTTTGCTCTATATAAAACTAAGGTTTGTATCACAGACTTTTAAGTGATCGATCTAACTAGGTTCACAGTAGCGATAGAATCCAGACTGATAAATACACAGACCTCGCAGTTGATTGCCTAATCCTCCAAGCTGGAATTTTATGAGTTCTCTATAATTCTGAGTAGAATACGATAATGCCGATTGGAATACGATTGAGCGAATCGATATGGCAAATCAAGTCATTGGCCCACCAGCCAGCCAGCCAACTGCGACGACGAACCAGTGCCAAGAATTAGCGTCACTGCTCACTCGTCATACGGATGGTAGAAGAGACGGGTTTCATCAAACTGCGATCGATCAGGTGGTATTGCAGCGAGCCTCTTCAGTGCCCACTGCAATACATAGTGTCTGCAACCCTTTCTTTGCCATTCTGGTTCAAGGTAAAAAGAAAGTATTGCTGGGTGAGGAAGTCTATCCTTTTGGTGTCGCGCAATGTCTTGTCGCTTCAGTTGATTTGCCGTTAAGCGCATTTGTTGTGGAAGCAACACCTGAAAAGCCTTATCTGGGGTTCAAGGTGAATCTAGATCCCTGTCAGCTCTGCGATCTAGCGATTCAAACAAGTCCGAATCAATGCCAACCAGAGAATGCGGTTAGAGGTCTATTTATCGGCACGACTGATCGACCCTTGCTCGATTGCACGCTCAGACTCGCAAGGCTTTTGGATACCCCACAGGATATTGCAATCCTGGCACCGCTAATGATACGTGAACTCTACTATCGCCTATTAATGAGTGACCAAGGTGCAGCGGTTCGCCAAATTGCCACCTCTGGTAGCAGTATGCAGCGAATTGCTGAGGTAATTGAGCGACTCAAGGCTGATTTAGCACGACCGATGCAGATTGAAAATCTCGCAAGGCAAGCGGAGATGTCTGCTTCCTCTTTTCATCATCATTTCAAAGCAGTGACATCCATGAGTCCGCTGCAATACCAAAAGCAATTAAGACTCCTTGAAGCCCGTCGCCTGATGCTTGCCGAAAACTCTAATGCGTCCAACGCCGCCTATCAGGTGGGGTATGAAAGTCCTTCACAATTCAGTCGCGAGTATTCTCGGATGTTTGGTGCGCCGCCGATTCGGGATATTGAACGTTTACGAACAGCCTGAGCATGGGATTGTACATTTATTATTTAGCTTGAAGTTGGATCGAATGAGATCGCCGCCGAACAATTCAAATGCAGCGGACGGTTGAAAGCCGCTGGTGCTAAGTGCGTAGATCTGCGCCCCCAGAATCTACTTTGGATCATCGCTTTTGATAAGCTTTGGGTGTCATCCCTGTCATCTGACGGAAGACTTTTGTTAGATGCGTTTGATTTGCAAAGCCACAATCTAGAGCAATGTCGCTAATTGAGATAGTTTGCTGTTTTAGGGCTTGCTGTTGCAGTAATTGCTTAGCTCGTGCCACACGTTGTTGCATCAAATACCGATAGGGCGCAATTCCCACTGATTGCTTGAAGGATCGGCTAAAGTGGGATTCACTCATGCGGGTCAGGGTCGCCAAATCCAAAATCGATAAATCTTGTGTCAAATTTGCCTGCATATAATCAATGACTTGCTCCAACTGTGATTGGGGTAAACCATTAGCTTTCAACTCAGGCTTTCTGATTGCATAGTTCCCCGCCAAACGAGCGGCAAGCGCTGTCCCCAATGACTCGCCATACAACCTGCCAGACAGACAACCCGTTTGGATTTCCGTCTTAAACGCGAGGGCTAACTGCTGGATTACCGGATCATCTATTGAAAACTGTGGAATCAGTTCTATTTCACGTTGCTGAGCGATTTGATTCAGCAATGTTGGACAAATCGCAATCACCGAAAATTCGACTTCTTGATCCCAGTTTGTCCAATGATTTAGAAATGCTGGGATAACATCTACGCGACCGTTGCCGTGGGCGTAGTGTTTGAGTTTGCCATCTAAACGACGCTCTGCCTGAAAGCAACTTTTGGGGTCGGTGATTACCAGTGCATGCTGTAGAAGGCAATGCTCCACCGTTTTATGGGGAGGATGGCAGTAGTGGGTGAAGGTTAATCCTTTCCATCCGGTATGATAGCTAGCCACGAAGGGCGAGTGTGGAAGCACTCGCGCTGCTTCCTGTTGGTTTGTAAAATCAAGTGCGAAGGTTGCATGGTTCATGATGGGCTTTAACCCAGTTAATATTTCACGTCTCAAGCAGGATTAGGATAAATTTAGCAGAATTGGATGAGACGGCAGGTTGAGGCTAAAACTATTTTAGGGGTGTCCACCCATCTCCTTCACCTACCTCTTATGTCAGACCAACCTGCACCAGAAATCGAGCTGCTACGCACAGCGTACACGGCCTTCAATGCGCGCGACCTTGATGCCGTCCTCGCCCTCATGACTCCCGACGTGCATTGGCCAAGAGCGTTCAAAGGTGGTTTTGTCCATGGACCGGAAGAAGTCCGCGCTTACTGGGTGGAGCAGGGGAGCGAGATCAGTGCACATAACGAGCCGGTTGCCTTTCACTTAGAAGATGATGGGCAGGTCTTGGTCAAGGTGCATCAGGTCGTGCGCGATCTGTCCGGAGCCGTACTTGCCAATGAGCACGTTGGTCACCGTTACACTATTAAAGATGGCTTGATTCAAGCCATGAAAATCTGCTCACTTCCATCATCCGGTCTCGGTGCCTAAAAGCGCCCGTACACACCGACCGTTGAGAGTTGATCGGTATACTACAAAGTTGATCGGCGGCGGGTGATGGGCAACGGTTAGTAGTGATATTGAAGTTGAGCAATCATCAACGAATCCTTTTCGACCTTATAGATAATTCTGTGCTCATCAGTGATTCGCCTTGACCAATATCCAGAGAAGTTGTGCTTTAAGGGTTCTGGTTTACCAACGCCTTCGAACGGCTGTCGCTGAATATCTTTGATGAGACTGTTGATTCGCTTCAACATTTTTGGATTATTTTGTGGACAATTCCGCGCTGTGGGCATAGTTGATGACAACAGCAGCCCCATCTTGAGAAAGTTGAGTTGCGATCGCACGCCCAATGCCCTTAGATGAGCCAGTGACAATGGCAACTTTTCCCTCTAGTGACTTCATCACTTCTCCTGATTCTGTTAAAACAGTTGGCATCTAAAACTGACGTGCATTGAAGCACTGACTACGATGCAAAAAAAATCAGCGATCTTCTCGGCAATGTAAATGGGGCGATCCTCTGAGACCCAGTGGCTAAAGCGGTCCACAACCTCATAGCTGGCGTCCGTAGCAAACCGTTCAATCGTTTCGTCCTGAATCCGCTAGCAGCCCATCTCGGGCGCGAGGGCTAGTATTCGCAATTTGCTGAGCGTCCTCCAGACTCTCCGCTCTCAAGATCCAGAGTCCTGTTCCATCTGGTGGCATAAATGGGCCGCAGCATAGCAACGTTCCATTCTCATACTGCTGCCGGAACCACTTTCCTGCTCCGGTTCATGTTCAGGATGCTCCTCTTTATAGCTGTAATACTCTGGAACAGTATTGACGATGACGGCAAATAGTTTGGTCATAATGACGTACCTTTAATCCTGGCCAACAGTCATCTTGTGGGTATAGTCCTGAACCGTCATCGGCTGAATCGACGGATAGTGTGAGTTCATCAGCGGTTCCAGCTTGCCTTTGCCATTCAACATGGCGCGCCAGTACATCAGCGGTAGCCACGCAAAGGTGTTGTCTGGCTCCGATTTCTGACGATTAGCAATTTCTGTATCCAGATCGGCTAGCGTTCCCATTTGTTGGATAGAGATGGGTCGTCCGAGGCCGTCGGAGACTTCTTTGAGTAATTCATGAAAAGTCAGAGACTCTCCTGCAAATTTGCACTGGTTCGGCAAAACTTCGTCGGACAGGGCCACTGCAGCGGTATAGGCTGCTGTATCCGCATAGGTGGTGAAATCCATTTTTGTATTCCCGTCTCCCCAGAGATAGGCTTCATTTTTCTCTAGATCAAATGCGCCCAGGAATCCAAACAGTACGCCTCGATCAAGAAAGCAGCCGTTCAGAATGTGGTTAATTGCGACTGCTCCACGCTCCGTTTCCGCACGGTGAGCAAATTCGCACCGCCAGTCAGAATTGATGTTTTCTCCCTCTTCTAGCTTGAACAAATCAAAACTGAAGTCGGATGGGATAAACCGCTTCACCCCTGCCTCTTTTGCTGTAGCCAAAAACTCAAGTTGTTTGTCAACAATGACATCCGGGCCACCCTGAATCGCCGAAATGACAACATCCATACCCGTACATGCTTGGGACTCGTCTTCCGCGATCTCTACAGCCTCTTCCAGATCAGACGGCAGCTTGGAACGGCTACCGGGGCGAACATAAAGTCTCAACGATGCGCCACGCTCTAACAAAGCCTGCGCAATCATTCCTCCCAAATCCCCAGTTCCACCGATGAGAAGAACTTTCTTCCCAGTTGTCTTGGATTCCGTTGTCATCTATAGGTTCCTCTGAAATTTTTGTGTTGTATGTCCTTTGGCTTGTTGCCTTCACCTTCTGCTAATACCGGGAGAAGAGAAAAAAGCCGAACAGCTTATCGAGGCACAGCCTCGTCGAATTGAAGCGAAGAAATCATCTGCTGAGCATGGTCTCAGGAGGTCCACACTCCGGCTCTCTGTCGTTTGTCTTGCCACTTTTCAACTGGATTGATGAATGGAAGCTTGGCTCAAAATCGCGTTAGCCCTCCATCAACGGATAAGGTTTGACCTGTCATAAAGCGAGAATCTTCAGATGCTAAGAAAGAAACAACGCTAGCAACATCATCCGTTTCCGCAGTGCGATGGATCGCCTGCATCTGCTTCACCATGTCGAACATTTCTGACTGTTCACCGCTCTCTGTCGTCCCTGTGCGAACTAAGCCTGGAGCGACGGCATTGACTGTTATTCCGGCATCGGCAACTTCAGTGGCTAGGGCGCGGGTGAATCCAATCACTCCCATTTTGGCGGCGGTGTAGTGCGTGACGTTGGGGGCAACGGACCAGCAAACGGTGGATGAAACATTGATAATTCTTCCCCAGCCATGCTGTTTCAGCATCGGAAGAAAGGCTTGGCAGGTAAAAAATAGAGCATCGAGATTGACGGAGAAAACTTTGCGCCAGTCTTCAAAACTCATTTCAGCAAAGGGCTGGAACGGATAAATCCCAGCATTGTTGACTAAAATATCGCAGCGTCCAAACTGAGATTGAGTTGCTTCTGCTAGGGCCTGGACATCGTCAGCAGAGGTTACGTCACAGGATTGAGTAACGGCCTTGCGTCCAGCCTCTTTAACCATTTGCTCTGTTTCGGTGGCAGGATGTCTTGACGCTAGAACTAAGTCGGCTCCCTCGTTTGCCAAACGTCGGGCGAATTCTTGACCCATCCCTGAAGATGCGCCGGTTACGACAGCTACTTTGCCGGTGTGTTTTTGCGGGATCATCGTTATTTTCGTTAGTTTTCTAATGCTGGGTCTTGAGGCTTCCTGAGAAATTGCAATTAATTCTGCATTAGGCCCCCCCCTGGCCCCTTAATTCTGTAGGGCTGGGGGGCATACATTTTTGATTTAGCTTCAAAATCTGATTGACTTTTACTCAGTCAACAATGACGGATTAAAGCCTTCTAGCACTGTGAGCTTGGGGGCTCTTTAGATTGCTTCGCAACTGCAGCATGATTAGAGCTTTGCGTGGCTGCCGTCACAGTAAGGAGGGTTCTCGGTGTACTTGCACTGACACAGCGCGACTTGTTTTTCCTCATCAAGTTCAAAGGTCATGGGTGTGAAGTCTGTTCCCTGATGGGAACCGTTACAGAAGGGTTGATTTTCAGATAAACCACAGGTACACCATGCATAGGTGCCGGGTTCGAGGGTCAAGACAGCAGGCTTTTTAGCAGCAATAGTTGGTTCAGTCATTGGGCTCTCCTTTGAATGTGAATTGAAAGCTGAGGCCAGTCATGAAAACTGAGTCTCATGACTGGCCAGCCGCACTGGCGACGAAGCGGCAAATCTGTTTTTTTGAGATCCATAAAACTGCACCAGTAACAACCAGTAGCAGACCCGATAGTCCGTAGGTTTTCGTCAAGCCCATGCTTTGACTAACGGGCTGAGAAACAATGGGGGACAGAAACTGACCGAGGAAAAAGAAGGTTGTGAGTCCGCCTAAGGCGCGTCCGCGTAGATGATCGGGGGCTTCTTTGGAGGTCCAGACATTGAGGTTGGGCATCAATAGCCCTAAACCTAAGCCTGCCGGGACCAGCACTAGCAGAACTGACCCGTAAGTACCAACGAGGCCAATCCCGATATAGCCTAAACCCATGAGACTAAAGGCTAGAGCCAGAATAGTGATGAAGCTGAAGCGCTGCTTAATTTTGCCGTAGTTGAGGGAGGCGATGGCGCTAAAGAGAGTAGACAGTGCGATCGCAAGTCCGCTCCGAGCCGCATCTGCTCCCGCAATCTGCTTTAGATAAAACGGAAGCTGTGTCGGAATCAAATAAAAGACCACCTGCATCAACAGCGCCGATGCATAGATTAAAACCAGCAACCTGACTGGCAGGGAGGAAACGTTGGCCTGTCCACCCTGATCACTGGCAGCAGGAATCCTCTCAGGCTCATAGAGAACCCGTACCATTAGGGGCAACAATAGCCACGCAAACAAATAGATCAAGAACGGCAGTCGCCAGTTGAGATCGGCTATGAAGCCACCTACCGAGAGAAACAGCACTCCACCAAATCCCATGAAGGCAGCCTGCAAACCCATAAAATTGGCACGCTGGTCACCGCTAAAGTAATCAGCAATTAAGGTGGTGGCGCTGACCATAATTCCCGCCACGGCAAGGCCCAATAAAGCACGTCCGCCTAGAATGGCAAACAGAGAATCAAGAACATAGCCTGAGCCACCGGCAAAGCCATAGATAAGGGCAGAGCCAATCAGCAACGGCTTGCGACCGATAACATCGACGAGCTGTCCAGCTATGGGAGAGCCGATTACGATAAATAAGGCCGGAATTGTCAAGACCAGCTTGACCCAGAAGTCTGCATTCGAGACCTCCGCAAAATAGTCCTGCATCGCCGGTAGGGAAGGCGCGATGGTTGCCCCAGACATTACCGTCAGGGTACTTGCCAGCAGTAGCGTAATTTTGACGAGCCAAGCGTTGGGCATAGTTGCGATGGCCTGAGGCCAACCGAAGATGATCGCACACGGTCAAATAGACACTACCCTGCACCTTGTTTATCCGTCTTGTCCGTTCTTGTGGCATTTTTCACAATCTTGCCATTGCGAGTTCGATGGGCAATACTCCTGTGTTCACTGGCAATCCTTCAGAAACCTTTCATTTAGAATAAATAGGCCAAAGCTAGGCTGATAACGTACGGTAATCCTTGCCCCCTAGACCCAGAACTTTGATTTACTATGACGACATTAGCCTCAGGAGGTGTGTGATTGAAGACAAACGCTCGTCAGACCCCACTGCGTTCCCCCAGCTTACGAAAGCAAACATGGTCAGGCATTGGATCACTTCGCTACCAATCTAATTGTTTAGCGAAAACGATTCCTGAGCATGATCATGCCAGTCACGCTCTGTTTATTTCCTTGGGCGGCAGTACTTGGCTCAACATGCCTTCCAATGGCTATAACCAAATGCAGCGATTACCGGCAGGTAGTATCGCAATCACACCTGCGCGTGTAATGCATTCCGCAGTCGTTGATGAGCCGTCCGAATTTATCATCCTGTATCTGCGGCCTGAATTTGTTGATCAAAGCGGTGAGCGGACAGCCAATCATTCTCTCAAACCTGTAGTACTCCAGTCAGATTCGCTGATTCAAGCTATCAGTACAACGCTAACGAAAGCGGATTCAGAAGAGGGAGATCGATTCTATGCTGAATCATTGCTCCATGCGCTCTCGAACCATCTGCTCAAGCGATACTCTTGGCAACCATCAGCTCAGCAATTTAAGCCTTCTGGACTATCGGCTTTCAAGTTAACGCGAGTGCGAGACTATATTGAGGCTCACCTGCAGGAGTCTATTCGACTGGATGATCTGGCAATGACGTCTAATCTAAGCCGTTATCATTTCTGCCGACTGTTCAAGCAGTCTGTTGGCACCAGCCCTTATCGATATATTTTGCAACAGCGTATCAAGAAGGCAAAACAGCTTCTTCGGGATCCGGAGCTGTCGTTAGTGGAGGTTGCTCTAACTAGCGGCTTTGCTAATCAAAGTCATTTTTCCCGGCACTTCCGTCAGCAGGTGGGAGTGACACCAAGCTACTATCGGCACCAAGCTCGTTAGTTTTTCTGCTTGGGTTGAAGCAGCAGCTTCCAAGCAAGGAAGCCCCGCAGTAGAGACCGTGCATGACGGCGGGAACTGAAGAGGCAAACAATGCTAATAACAAGGTCACTCTGCCACTATTTGCTTCCCTGCTCTACTCAAAGATAGAGATCCTGGACTTTTTGTCTCTATCTTTATGAAGATGCTGATAAATATGAATAAACATTAAGCTTAGAATGGTACGGGTTTTTGACCCAGCCTAAAGATCAAACAGAGGTTCGCTCTATGCAACTTATCCCCAAAATGGCTCAAGCAGCTACCACTACGTTGGTAATTGGCCTTGCTTCCCTGACGTTAAGTGAGGCAGGTTATGCGAAAGTTAATGCACCGATAGAATCTGAAGCGGAGCTAAGACAAGCATCTACTCAATTAGATACCCGCTTCACTCGCCTCTGGGCTGGACTGGACAAAGCCGAGGAAGACGCAGAAGAGGCAGCAGATGATGTTGGAGACGGTGTTGATACAGGGGCTGAAGCGACAGCCGACACCGCAGAAGATGTGGCTGAAGATACGGGAGAAGGCATCGAAGACGGTGCTGAAGCAACAGGAGAGGCCGTGGATGATGCCGTAGACGCCACTGAGTCCGCCGCTAGTGATACCGGAGATGCAATTGGTGAGGCGGCTGATGACACTAACCAATTCTTCAAAGATCTCTTTTAGGTCGTAAACGGATCTGCTCACTGCAGGTCCATTTTTTTAGGGGCAGGTTGTTGAGCTGTCCTGCGATCTGGGGAGCGATGTTGCGGTCCTTGATTTCGTACTTAATGACTTGGCTTTGCCTTGAGACTGTTTGACAGCACTTCTGTCTGCAGAAAATTGTGAATTGAAAAAAAGTAATAAATCAAAGTGAAGGCATGGCTGATCTCAACCACGAAATTATAATTCTCGGCGGCGGCTTTTCGGGGCTATTCACCGCACTCCATTTGCATCGGCTGTCCTGTGACTGCCCGAGAAAACTGATAGATCGCAGTTGACGATTCCTTTTCAAGCCAATGCAGTATGAGTTGCTGACCAGCGAGCGCAATCTTGAGCTGACTTGGCCTCACTATGATGAACTGCTGGCCGACTGAGATATTGCATTTATTCTCGATGAGGTTAGCTCTATTGATTTAGAGCAGCGACAAGTCAAAACTGAGACGGGATTGACGTTTAACTACCGCTAGCTTGTCTTGGTGCTTGGGTCAACAATGGGGTATCTCCAGGTTCCCGGCGCGCGTGAGCATACTTTCTCATTCCGTATCGGAGACGATGCGATCGCACTGGGGAAACACCTCCGCAAAACGCTACAGATTGCCTATCAAACTCAGATCGAGCCGCAAAAGCAAAAGCATCTCACGATTGCTATCATTGGTGCCGGTCCGTCTGGGGTGGAGTTGGCAAGTACCCTGGCTGACCTACCGCCGACATGGTATGCCGCTGGGGGGCAACCCAATAGAGCTAAATATTCTGGTGCTGCAGAGGGGCGACGAAACTCTTGCAGGTGTAGGCAATGAAAAGCTGAGAGAAACGGCTTGTGCCGCGTTGAAGGAGCGGTCCGTTAATTTATACATAGAATGCAACCGTGACCGCAGTAGAACCGGGCGAGGTGATATACAAGGTTGGCGATCAGTAGCATCGACTGGAGGCTTCCACTGTTGTCTGGACAGCGGGAACTTTGGTTAATCCTCTCGTCTCAGGGCTAAATATTGCGGAAGAAAATCGCGATGGCCGAAGGCCGGTCGGAGACCATCGCAACGGGCGGCTTAAAGTCTTGCCAACCCTCCAGCTCCCGGACTATCCCGACGTGTTTGCGGCTGGAGACTGTACCGTCGATCCTGAAAATCCACAGCCCAATACCGCTCAGGTTGCCTATCAGCAAGGCAGAGACATTGCCGATAACATTGCGGCTCTCATTGAGGATAAATCCTTGAGTCCTGCTGATGTTTCTTTGCGAGGAACGCTCCTGAAATTAGGGATGGGCGAGAGCGCAGCAGAAATTTTTGGCCCGATTGAGGTCAAGGGGCGCGTCGGACATTTGGTTCGAGAAGCAACCTATCTGAGTTTGCTGCCGCTACCGGGCTACAAAATTAAAGCGGGTGCCCAATGGCTCACAGACAAAGTTTTTGAGAAGTTTTTGGGTTAGAGCGACGGGAAGAGTGGGCCTATCGCAGCGGCCTAAGAACGCTTCTGTTCAAGCCTAGGAGCTTCCTAAGGATCGACGCACTCTCTTAGTGTTGACATTGTTGGGGTCTAGGGCAATTGCTTTATCTAAATTTGCGATCGCATCCTGCCGATTCCCCATCCGCCAATGGGCCTCAGCACGCGTTACGTAGGCATCGGCGAAATTAGGGTTGAGCTTGATAGCCTGATCAACAGAGCTCAGCGCATTCTGATAGTCATTGAGGTTCAGAGCAATAATCGCGCGGGCAAACCATCCATCCACGGCACCGGGATCAAACTGAATAGCGCTGCTGCCGTCATCTAAAGCCTCTTGTTTTCTACCCAACTTGGATTGGACAATCCCTCGCACCGCATAGGCCCAAGAAGACTGGGCATCTAGCTTCACCGCGCGTTCGGCATCCGCTAGCGCCAGCGGATAGTTGCTCCGTAGATAGTGGGCATAGCTGCGGTAGCTGTAGGCTGCAGCCGACTTGGGGGCGCGGGTCACCGCTTGGTCGAGGTCGGCAAGCTGCCCCTGAATGTTACCCAGTTTCGCCTGGGCAAAACCACGAAAAATATAGGCCGTGTCCAAATTCGGATTGAGCTGAACTGCCCGATCGCCGTCTGCAACAGCTCGCTGATAATTCCCCTGCCAAAAGTAGATTTTTTGACGATTGCTGTAAGCTTCAGCGAAGTTGGGGCGCAGTTGAAGCGCTTGGTCGTAGTCCGCCAGCGCCTGCTTGTAATCACCCCGCTGTAAAAAGGCACCTCCCCGCACGTAGTAATCATCGGCAGTGGGCGGTGAGCTAGGCTGCTCTTTCGGCAAAGGATTCAAGTTAAGGCCCGCTTTTGAGATCCGGCTCGAAAAAACGTTAATGGGAATCCCCAGGTTGAAGCCTGTGTGGGTATAGATCTGCGGGTTAATGCTTTGCTTCTGAATCGGTTCAGGCGTGTCGGTTAGCCCGTGAATGGCGACCAGCCGCCCTTCACTGTCTAAGACAGGACCACCGTTCATACCTGGCAGCGTTGTGTTGGAGTAGAGCAGCGCGTAGCCATTTTCAAGGGCGCGCAGTGCCTTTGCCGTGACGGTTCCAGTGGTTAGGTTGTAGAAGCTCTCGTTCAGTGCCGCTGTCGGAAGTGGGTAGCCCGCGACATAAACCTTGCCCTTAATCTGATCCGAATTGCCCAGCTTTGCTACTGGGTAGTCCTGAGAGCTAGCGAACTGAAAAATCGCTAGGTCCAGCCCCGGCAGCAGTCGAATGGCGCTGGGAGAAACGGTGCGAGATTGGCCGCTGGAGGTCACAACGGTGATGTTTTTCTGTGACGCGAACAAATGGGCAACGGTCAAAGCTGTGTAAACGTCGCCGGTCCGCTTAATGATGACGCCCGAACCCGAGGCTTTGCCCTCAAGGCGGACTGTCGCGCCTTTCGCAATGGCGTTGATTTCTGCCGGACTCAGGGCCATTGCCTGCTGTGTACAGACCACTGCAGCGGGCACCATCAGCATGGCCAGCAATCTTGTGGGAAAAGTCATAGAAGCTCTGTAGACAACTTGATAAAGGTTTCAATAGGGATGGCCCAGCTAGAATTGATGAGCGTTTGTTGCAGGCTCGCCGGGGGTTTTGAGCCGTCTGCGAAGCGATGAGCGCCCCAAAGTGGTTCTTGATGGATGCCGTTAATGGCGATTACTTCGGCCTGAGCATTAAGAACGGGGCCTCCACTCATGCCTTTCTCAATTGTGTTCGTGTATCCAATTTGATATCCCCCTTCTAAAACCTTGGGTGCCACCAGTGAAACTTGACCGACAGTAAACTGAAAGCCTGGGGTAGATACGGGGAGTCCCGTATTGGGAAAACCCGCTGCAAAGACAGGGGTACCCATTGGTAACGAAAGCGAAGAACCTAGAGTTGCGATCGCATATTTCTGATCACTTTGAAAGCGAAGCGTCGCCAGATCAGTCTCGGTGAATCCGAGCTCAGCATGAACAGCCGCCGGATAGACTTGCCCATCAAAGGTTTGGATCCGATAGGATTCTCCTGTTCGCAGCACATGCTGATTGGTGAGAACCGTGTAGTGCCCGCTCTGTCGCTGAATCAGAATTCCAGAACTCCACTGGTCACTCGTCAGGATTTTGACAGTGATCGCCCGGGCATAGCCTCTCAATAACGACGGACTGTAGGACCCTGTCGTTGAGCTGCGATACAGAGCCTGACACTCTAGAAAGCCTGCAATTTCATCACTCGCAACTGCAGGCGTCAGCAAAGTGACTGCAGACAGAACGCTGCCAAAGATCGCGAGCCGTGCTGACTGACGGATCTGTCTCATTGCTGATCGATGTCATTCACTGAAGATCGAGATCGGCCTACCACAGTCCGGTTGTGGGTGCATTCGGATCTGCAGAAGCATTTTGATCGACGGGGGCTTCGTTTAAGAACTTCTCCATTTCGATATAAACGCGCCCAGAGGTTTCGTTCAGCGGGCCAGATGCCTGCAGGCGAACATCCATTAACCGCTGAAGTGTGCGACCTGGATTGCTACCTGGTTTGAGGGTAAACAAGACACCGTTGCAGGCTCCTAGCCGAGCCTTTGCGACGCAGACGACATTTTGATAATCCACCTGATTGGGGTAGCTCACTCGACCGGTGGTGAGGTAGTTGAGTTGACCGGTTTCGTAATACTCCTGGAATTTGTCAGAGACAATCTGGCAGCGTCTTAGGGGTGAATAGCCCGAGCTACTGAAATGGCTAGAGGTCCATTTAATAACCGGAACCAAGCCCCGTGATGTCTTTGCCATGGTTGCGGGTACGCCGCTACTGCTACCACAGGCAAAACGCCGTTCTGCAGCCGCCGCAGGCAATTTCACCACTGCACAGGTCAGCGCAGAGAACGCCAAAACTGAAGCAATTCTTCCCAATTTCATCGTCTATTTAACCCCATCAATTACCAAGGTCGAGCTATTACAGCTATTATCGCATTTGCGAAATCTTTCCCGCCATAGTTGACTGTGACGATGGATCAATAGTTCCCTACGCCTATCAAGCCCCATCACTGAGACCGGGTCTAGGCATGGGCGGTGCCTGAGATTTGTTGAGCTGCCGCAGCCAGATCCAGCCCACAACGGCAATCACCAAAGAAACCCAGCCAGTCACAACCTTAAAGAGCAGGAATCCACCCACGGCAAACATAGCTCCAAAGAGCAGCAAGAGCGCGGCACAGACCCTCAACAGATCTTTTCCTAAGTCTTGAAGGGGCGGTAGGCCCGTCTGCTTTCTTTGGCGTTTCCATCCCGGTCCCCCCGGTCGCACCTTTGTATAAAATTTGTTCAGCGTTTCGTCTGATTCCGGTGGGGTCAAAAGCATCACCGCGATCCAAATAATGGCGGTCAGTCCAGTAATCACCATCAGCTTGATGCCGTTGTCGGCAATCGTGATCACAGGGATAACGGTAGTGCCTAAACCAATAAAGAAGCCCCCCAGCATGGCGGCTAGCTCTGCCGCAGCGTTAATCCGCCACCAGTACCAGCGCAGCACCAATACCAAGCCCGGTCCAGTGCCAATGGCAATCACCAGCCCAAAAACAGAACTGATGCTGCTGAAGTTGAAGGCTGCGATCGCACCTAAAGCGGTAATCAAAACGGAAGCCACGCGCCCTGCCAAAACCAGCTCTGACTGAGGGGCATTGGGGCGAGCAAACCGACCGTATAGATCGTTCACTAAGTAAGATGCACCCCAATTGATTAGAGTCGAAACCGTACTCATGAACGCCGCCAGCAGTGACGCCACCGTTAGCCCCAACAGCACCGGAGGCAAGAAGTCGAGCATCATCTTGGGATAGCCCAGCTCTCGATCCACAGCACCCGCCGCGGTCAAAAGCTCAGAGTCGGGATAAATGACCAAAGCCGCCAGGGCTACAACAATCCAGGGCCAAGTGCGGACCACATAGTTCAAGATATTGAAGAACCAAGCCGCTTTCTCTGCTTCTTCTTCGGTTTTGGCAGCGGCCAATCGTTGTATAAATTCGCCACCGCCGTCACTGCGGCGAAAGGCCCACCATTGTACAAAAATGTAGGCTAAGAATGTACTGAGTGTAATGCCCGCTGCATCGCTCCACTGCATGAAGGAGCCGCCCCCGAAGGTTACGGGGACAAAGCTAAGAACATCCTGCTGGGTTTTCTCCTGTACCTGTTGGATCAGTTCCGGCATACCGCCGATGTGATTGACTGCGATCGCAGCCACAACAATGGCTCCGGCCAGCCCAAAGAAAAACTGGAAAAAGTCGGTGATCACAACGCCCCAAAGACCAGAGAGACCTGCATAGATCAGGACAAAGATGCTGACCCCCACTACGCTCCAGATTTTGAGGTTTTCGCCGGGATCGACGCCTACACTCTGCCAGAGATTCAATGCATCAATCGCTTTAACCATCGCTAGCATCGCGTAGCCAATGCCAATACAGTTAATAGGAACGGCAAACAAAAAGGCTTTCGTGGCCCGCAGCGTTGCGGCCATGTTGCCGCCGTAGCGCACCTCAATCAGTTCGGCATCGGTGATAATTTCTGAACGTCGCCACAGCCTTGCAAAGACGTAGATCATGATCACGTGGGCAATGCCGAAGCTCCACCACTGCCAGTTGCCCGCAATTCCGCCGCTGGCAACTACGCCGGCAATATACAACGGTGTATCAATTGAAAAGGTTGTGGCGGCCATGCTGGTTCCCGCTAGCCACCAGGGAAGCGATCGCCCGGAGACAAAAAAGTCTGCCATGCTACCAGAGGCTTTGCGGGAGAGGTAGAGGCCCAACAGAATGGTGAGGACGAGGTAGACCCCGACGATAATCCAGTCAATTGTTTGCATGGCAATGCCCCGGCGATTTGCTTCTCGCCATCATGCCACAGGACGCGCCCTATTGAATTTCTTGAAAAGAATATCCTTTGTTTGTTACTAAGTCTGTTGCTAAAGCCGTTATTTCACAAAGTTGTTTTAACTTTCTGCTCGAACCAATGGATGATTTGTTCGAGCGTAAGGGTCTCAATATCGGTCTCATTAGCTTCAGCAACCTGCTGGAGTGGCTTCAGGGATGAATGCAGTAGATTTGCAAACCAGCCTACAAATTCTTCTCCTTGCCCTTCAGTGGCTGCCATTTTTGGATCTTCGCCGACCCAGTTATAAATTTGTGATGTTGTTAGGTCTGCAATCTTTGTTTCTAGACCCGCACTAACCTTGTATAAGTATCGCCAGCTATATACAGTGATGCGAATGGAGAAGCGATCGCGAGTTGGCAGCAGGGTCTGATCAATTGCTGCACATTCTTCCAGCGTCAGCAGATCATTGAACGCCTGGGGCATTTCTGGCATCATTGTGGATGTGCTTTTTCCTAGGGATTCTGTGCTTTATTTCTAGCATAGCCAAACGATCGACTGACCAAGGCAAGTGTAATCACGGTAATGGGGCTATTTTTTCTAGAGGCTCTAGATTCTTTGACTTTTCCCAATCAGCTAGCAGCTCATCTTGATGCATGGATGCCCATTCTGAAACCATACCCATGATACGTGGAGGAAGTTTCCCTTCTATAACGCCTAGTGTATTGATGCTGATGATGGCCTCATCTTTACCCAGACTGCACATGGAAGTGTGGTGGGTTGTGATCGCAAAAATACATTTTGATAACAAGCCCATAAAACCGGCTGATTTCAGGCATTGACGCTGGTTTCTCGAAGGCTTGGAAATATTTCTTCCGGTGACCTACCGGTCAAGCGTAGATAGAGTGCATCGGGGCAGAGGTCTATTTGATCACTCCAGGCGATTTCTCTTTGCTCGCCAATATGGACGTTCTCGAAAGCGTTATAGTCATCCCAAACTTTGAATATGCCTTTACCAGCTAGGTCGGAAAGATCAACTTCACCTTCTGTTCCGTTTGAATATCGGAGCCATAGTCTGTAGTTGGGCAATGCTTTTACTTCAACGGGTTTGAGCATATTGCTGAAGGAGCGAAGTCAGAACGTGATTCCAGTGTATGCGATCGCGAGTTGGCAGCAATGTCTGATCAATCGCCGTACATTCTTCCAGCGTTAGCAAATCATTAAACGCTTGGGGCATCTCTGGCATCATTTAGAGCTAAACTCCCTTTCTATTAATTGGTCCCATTAGCATTATTGCAAGAATCCTATGCAGCGATGCCTCACCGATGTTGTTTCTCCCGCAACAGAGTATCGGCCCAAACAGTATCTTCATCTGATAGCGGAGGTACCGGCTCCTGATCATAATCAATCGCTAAATCATAGCTGGCTCGGTCATAGATCTGATTGAGCAAGGGCTGCAGCTCAGTGAGAACTTCCGCATCATCCTGTTTTAACGGTAGAGGGAAAGCCGGAATTGGACGCTGTAGATTGAAGGGATAAAGTGCAGCATGGGGTCTCTGGTTTGCCCGACTCACAAGGATTCGATAAAGTGAAGTCCCTGTTATGCCCAGCATTGGTAGCGGTTCGAAGGCTCGGATTAGATCAATCTCTACCAGGTGAGTCTGACTCGCCAAAATTTTGAGCCGTTTCTCTTCGTACTGTTGTCGTCCTTTTCCAGACCGCTTATTACTGGGCGAAATCAGTTCTAAGGTCGTGACGACTATTCCTGTACCTACCTCTCGGATTTCTAGATAGCGCTCCTGAATTTCCTCTGGCATGGGGAGTTCGACCATCACAGGTTCCATTACCGCTGTGTGGTTGGAATGTGCAGGTAAGTCTTCTTGCAAAGGCGTTTTAATCACGGAGATATCTGGTGGCCCTACGAGCAAGTTGCCGATGGTGTCTTCATAGACGCGCTTCTCAATGGCCACTCGATAGTTGGGGCGCAGTTGTGGTCCGAGACTATCTGCGATCGCAACCAGCAGCCGACTATGAACCTCTGGCCAGAGAGCTGGTTGCTCCAAATAAGGATCCATTCCAGGGAACGGGGACAGCATAGCGACAGGTGAAGGCTAAGGGTTTAGTCAATCGTTGTTTTCAGTGTATGCGATCGCACTAACTGCTCGGCCCCCTTAAAGCTTTATCTCGCTCTCAAAAACTCCTCTATCGTCATCACTCGCTATCTGCCGCAGCAATCTAGGTGAGATATTCCGCCCTTCGTGGAAGGGAACCGTTGTTGCTCGTCCATCAGGATGTCGAAATTGTTTATGACA
This sequence comes from Acaryochloris thomasi RCC1774, assembly GCF_003231495.1. Taxonomy (NCBI): domain Bacteria; kingdom Bacillati; phylum Cyanobacteriota; class Cyanophyceae; order Acaryochloridales; family Acaryochloridaceae; genus Acaryochloris; species Acaryochloris thomasi. The sequence continues at coordinate 1,148 of NZ_PQWO01000006.1, read as the reverse complement.
TCCTTTTTGCCGCACTTGGCTAAAGCCCAAATGGGCCAAGATGTGCGCCACTTCCTACGGCTTGAGAACAGGAATACTGCCCATGATTACGAAACCATAATTTGCTGTATACATAAAAACACAGTCTCAAAGCTCGTTGCCTCGTCTCCAAGAAGCATCTCTATCACTTCAGAAAGGTTGCTCTGTAGCTCATCTAAGGTTTCGCCCTGAGAATGTGCGCCAGGGAAGCCTGAGACATAGCCAACATAGAGGTTGGCATCCAAGTCTTTTTCTACAACGGCAGTGAATATATTCATAAACTATGGCAGCGGATCTATCTTTTCTAATGGTTCTAGGGTTTTCGCTCGTTCCCAATCGGTCTGTAGTTCGTTCTGATGTAGGGATACCCATTCTGCTACCATACCGATCACACGAGGCGGTAGTTTCCCTATAGCTTTGTTTGCTTGGCTTAGGTAAACAATCTCAGGGCTAAGTGTCTACATGATGGGTCAGAGGGAGATCGCAATTAGCGGCGTTACTCAAGGCGCCTAAAAATTCTGAGTCAATAGATTTACCCGAGGAGTATTGCGACTGATGCTATCGTCCAAACGGATGCGCGAGCTTCACGCTACAGTTCCCTCTAGACTATGTTTACAGTAGGGCTTCGGGTCCATTGCAATCGCAAGCTTAGCAATATCGAGTTGTTGTTGAGTGGACAGTTGTGGTGCTTGCTTGGCCTGATCTGTAGATATCTTTGGGAATAGGTCGTTGGCGTGAAAGAACGCCGACATAGCTGTGTCTAAAGTTCCTAGTAACTCTTCTGTATAGTGCAGAATCTGCTCAAAGAGCTCATCACATTGGGCCTGTGTCAATCCATCAATTTTAGCTTCATACTTCTGCCAACGGACTGGTGGTGTTGTGGTGTTGAAATAAATACCTACCACTTGATTGACACATTTTTTCTCCCACAGGCTGTAGGCTTTCCATGCTAAAGTCTGCAGTTCCTGGTCCAAATCTGCGTCAGTTAAGCCTGCAGTTTCTAGTTCTTTTTTGGGTAGTCCTAAATAGGTAAGGATTGATTGTAATGGTGAATAAAGTACCAAATAGCACCGATATGATTCTCTAGCTTTTTGGAGAATGACAGTGTCTTGCGCACCAATCTTGAGACG